>NZ_JAMOKS010000022.1:0-108336 GCF_023656785.1 Parabacteroides caecihominis | reverse complement strand
GCAGTGGCCAACTTTTTCTCAAGAGACTTATTCGCTTTTTTTAGTTGTTTTACTTCTTCTCGAAGGCGGATATTTTCCACTTCTTGATTATTCTTCCCCATGATTAATTAATTTGTTGTTAATGTTCAAAGATACTGATAATCAACCGATAAAACAAGTTTTACGGTGAACATATTAGACAATACTTGCCCTATTTTCCGTTAGAGGAAGTCTATACTTTGCCATGCTAAAATGCGTTTTTGAGAACACTTTACTGAACACCCTAGCTGCAGGGGCTAAAGATTTTTATAATGATGGCGCTAGCCGTAATATTTCTTTAGGTGGAAATTTGTCTCCAGCATTTTGGGCAGATTCATGGAACCCGGATAATATAAATGCCCGTTATCCAAAAGCTAAAGATGATTGGGGAAATCCTGATACATATGAATCAACATTCTGGATGTGTAATAAATCTTATTTGCGCTTGAAAAATGTAAATGTGTCTTATACTTTACCTCGTTCTGTCTTGAGTAAAACGGGATTTGGAGGTAATATACAATTGTATTTTTCAGGGACTAATTTGTTTACATTCTCTCCGTTTAAATTTTATGATCCGGAAGTTGAGAGTGCGATGAGTTATCCTGTAATGAAATCATTTACATTTGGACTTAATGTAACTTTATAAAAAAGCAATATATTATGAAAAAGAAATCTATATATTTATTGTTCTTATTATCCATTCTTACGGTTGGATGCGAAAATGTGTTGGATAAGGATAAATTGGACGGTATTAGTCCTGATGAAGTGTGGAATAGTGAGGCTTTGGCGGATGCTTATATGAATAATATTTATGCAAAAGTTATGCCAGGCTGGCCTGATGGTAGCGGCAGTGAGTGTGATGAAGCTGCAAGTGATTCATTAAATATGCCTGATCTTTTACGAGGTACAGCCACTATTGATCTTAAGGATATTTGGCCGTATGATCAAATAAGGAATGTAAATAAGCTGTTGGAAGAAATAGAAGGGGGAACTTGTTCTGATAATTTCAAAAAACGTTTAAAAGCTCAAGCTCTATTTTTTAGAGGATGGATGTATTTTAATATGGTAAAAAGTTATGGGGGCGTACCTCTTATGTTAAAAACATTATCAGCTGCTGATTATGAAGAAGCTTTTATTCCTCGAAATAAGACATCTGAGTGTATAGAACAAATTATAAAAGACTTGGATAATGCAGCTTCTTTAATAGGTGATGAAAAGTGGGATGATAAAAATACCGGACGAATTGATAAAGGTGCAATTCTTGCATTCAAGGGGAGAGTTCTTTTGTTTTGGGCTAGTCCGTTATTTAATCCTCAATCAGATAAGAAGAGATGGGAAAATGCCTATGATGCAAATAAGGAGGCATTAGAATATCTGACTGTTCAGGGAAAAGGATTATATCCAACTTTTGGGGATATTTGGACTGTGGATGGAAATTGCGAAATTATAATGTCAAGAAGATATTCTGCACCAGATGCAAAATTTGCTCAACATGGTATTCGCCCTATTCTTTATTCTAAAGATATGTGGGGAACTGATCATCCAACATTAAATTTGGTAAATGCTTTCCCTATGAAAGATGGTTCTGAATATAATTCGCAAAGAGATTCTTATGCGCAATTATATAAAGAAAGAGACGATCGTTTCTATGCTACTATTGCATATAATGGGGCTGAACCTTATTTAAAAGATATGAAGGATCTTAATACAAGAATGTGGACGTATAAATTGTCAAATGGGAGGTATGCGGATTCTCCATCAAGTGGTGATGGTATGACTAGTAGAGCTGGCTTTTATAGGGTAAAAGGATTAGATCCTGATATAACACAGAGTACTGTTTATGACGCAGATGTAGATTGGATTGAAATTCGTTTTGCTGAAGTTTTGATGAATATGGGAGAGGCTGCTAATAGAATAGGTAAATCGGATGTTGCTCTTGATGTTTTGAAACAAATTCGTAAAAGAGCTAATATAACACCGGGAGTAGATAATAATTATGGTATTAAAGCTACCTCGGAAGACGAAATTGCAGAAGCATATTTTAATGAACGTTTTGTTGAATTCGCTTTTGAAGGAAAACGTTTGGATGATTTACGTCGATTGAGGAAGTTTGATTATTTAAGGAAGTTGGAAAGACGAAAAGGTTTGATCTTGAATCTACTTCAAGGGAAACAAGCTCCAACTGGTATGGATAATCCTGATGATTTTATCGACTCTTTTGATCCTCAGGTTGTCAATGTAGATGTCGAAACAATTAAAGTGAAAGACTCTTATTATTTTTACGCAATACCAAAGAAGCATTTGGATCAAAACTCAAAGTTGGAACAAAATGTAGGTTGGAACAATGGAGCCTTTGATCCGCTGGAGTAATTTGTTTGATTTTTAGGTATTAATAATCCACTAAATAAGCAGCTATTTGCTATTTTTAATAGGGGTAGCTGCTTTTATATTTGTGTGATTAATCAGTTTTATAATATAATTCATACCATGAAAAAAGTATTATACTTAATTTCAATATTCTGTTTGTGTGGAAATGTGTTATCTGCCAAAGAATATCATGTATCGGTAAAAGGAAGTGATGCTGATAACGGAGATATTTCTTCACCATTTAAAACGATCAATTGGGCTGCCCAGAAAGCATTACCCGGAGATACGGTCACAGTTCATAACGGAACTTACCGGGAATGGGTAAATCCGTTGAGTGGAGGGGAATGGGAAGGGAAACGTATCCTGTACCGCGTAGCAGATGGTGAAAAAGCAGAGATTAAAGGCTCTGAATTAGTCACAAACTGGAGAAAAGAGAAGAAAGCGAAAGGGGTGTGGAAGGTGGTGTTGCCTAACTCTATCTTTGGAAATTACAATCCGTTCAATGACCGTTTGTATGGAGATTGGCTTTCTTCTGATCGGATTCATCATACAGGGGATGTTTATTTAAATGATGTTTCACTTTATGAAGAATTCAGTTTGGATAAAGTATTTACACCGGATACGATCCGTACGATTCGTGATCCGCAAGGGTGTACGAATGTATGGTTCGCAGAAGTGGATGCGGATAATACAACGATTTATGTAAATTTTGGAGATATCGATCCGAACAAGGAAACGGTGGAGGTATCGGTTCGTCCTACTTGTTTCTATCCGACCCGCGAGGGATTGAATTATATAACGATTCGCGGTTTTCATATCAGCCAGGCCGCTACACAATGGGCAGCTCCGACAGCCGAACAGGTAGGTATGATTGCTACCCATTGGTGTAAGGGATGGATTATCGAGGATAATATCATTAAAAATTCCCGTGCTAACGGCATTACTTTGGGAAAAGAGAGAAGCAGTGGACATAATCTGGAATGCAACGATAAGCGGCTGGATGGTACGGCTCATTATATAGAGGTTATTTTTAATACATTGCGACGTGGATGGAGTAAAGACTATGTCGGTTCTCATATCGTTCGGAATAATGTTATTTCTGATTGCGAGCAAACCGGTATCTGTGGTAGTATGGGAGCAGCGTTCAGTGAGATTTACGGAAACCATATCTATAATATTCTGGTAAAGCAACAATTTAGCGGAGCCGAAATGGCAGGTATAAAATTGCACGGAGCGATAGATACTTATATTCATCATAACCGGATTCATACATCGGGTAATTTTGGCATTTGGTTGGACTGGATGGCGCAGGGGGCGCGGATATCATCTAATTTGTTGTATGATAACTTGGCACAGGATTTGTTCTTTGAAGTGTCTCATGGCCCGTATATAGTGGATAACAATATTCTTCTGTCCAGTCGTTCAATTGTGGAAAATACGGATGGAGGTGCGTACTTACATAATATTATTTCAGGAGATATCTGGCGTATGGACGATCAACGTTACACCCCGTACCAATTGAACCATTCGACAGAAGTGAAAGGCATACGGACGATTACAGAAGGTGACCATCGTTTCTTTAACAATATCTTTATTGGTGGTGACAACAGTAAGCAGAAATATGGAATGGTCGTATTCGATGTTTCGCAACGTCCTGTCTATGCCGAGAACAACCTGTTTTTGAACGGTTCCCTTCCGATGACAAATAAGACACAAGATTGGGTAGAGAAAACTGTCAACCCGAAGCTTAAAGTAGAGGAAACTCCTGAAGGGGAAGTCTATTTGGTAAGTGATATCAAATTACAGGAACTGTCCTCTTTTAAAGGAAAAAGTATTGATGCCGACCGCCTTGGTATTACGCAGCTGACAGGACTTCCGTTTGAGAACCCTGACGGAACCCCTTTTAAGTTGGAAAAAGACTTTTTAGGTAATGGGCGTTCTGTTACTCCGGTTGTAGGGGCGATAGAGAAATTATCCTCTTCCATGCGAATAAAAGTATGGCCTAGTCTAAAATAATAATTTATTCAAGAAAAATCCGAATCGGTATGATTATATGTTAGTGAACCAGTCCGGATTTGTTTTAGAAATGATCATGTTTAAAATGCTAGTTATATGATAAATAGGAGATTTTTGTTTGTATTAGTGTTGTTAGGGGTGTTTATAAATACATTTGCAACTATTAAAGAAGTATTTAATTTTAATTTTGGAAAGAGTGGTAATGTTAGTTTTACGGCTGCACCTTCTCAGATAAAATCCCAGACAGGAGAAGATATTCTGTCTGCTCAGGGAGCACCATTGATTTATATGGATGCACCGGAATCCCATCGAATGAAGGGAGAAGGCTGTATCTTTTTTAAGACGCAACAAGACTGGTATGAAAATAAAGAGATAGCCTATCCCCAAAATGGTAATATTTTGTTTGAAGTATGGGCGCGGCCTCGGTTGGTGGATCATGGTGATCAGCATCAAAGTCATGTACATGTGATAGCTGCTATCGGATCGGGAGAAGGAGGATATACTTTTGCACAAGTGGGAAAGAATCTGCAGGTATATAGTTCGAAAAAAGGAAGTGTTACGTTGGCACCTATTGTTCCGGAAGTTTGGGTACATATTGCAGTAAAACAGGAAAATGGTAAAGCTGTGTTTTTTCTAAATGGTGAAGAGAAAGAGACTTTAGATGCTACCCCGATTATTATGCCGGGATTGTATGTAGGTGGGTCTGCAAAAGGAAATGTATTTCATGGTGACTTATATCAGGCGAGAGTTTCAACCTTCCAACCGGGCAAATTTGATGGGCTGTCGGATTTTGCAATTGATTATCAGGCACAGAAAGCAACATATACTCAGAATAAGCAGCATAGGAGACAGATAATAAAAATGTTTAATTCACTGAGCGGTAATGTGGTTCATACAAAAGAGTTGACAGAACGGCTTCAGGAGAAAGACTGGCTTATCCATGATTTGAAAGAACCTTGTCAACTGGTTGTGGAGAAATCGAAAGACGGTGAGACGGCCCGGATAAGAATTGAAAACGGTTTAATAGACCGGACTTTCTATTATTCAGACAATCTGGCTTGTGTAGGTTATCGTAATCTGAGTAATGGCGCAGAATATTTGCGGGGAATCAAACCTGAAGCACGCATTATGATCGATAGCGTCTGGTATGAAGTCGGTGGGTTGAAAGGGCAACCTGAATACGCTTATTTATTGGATAGTTGGTATAAAGATTTATATAGCTCTCCCCGTTCTTTTCAATTTGATAAACTGGAAATTGGAGATATCGTCAAACGTTATGACTGGAAACCTAAATTTAATTCCATAACAACATCGTGGCCGGCAAAAGGCTTACATGTCAGTATGATTTATAAGCCGACAGGACAGATGCCGGAAGTAGAAAATATAACGGTAAAAGTGAATTATGAAATTTATGAAGGTCTTCCAACTGTCGCAAAATGGGTAGAAGTCATTAATAATTCGGATGAGGCAAAAGTCATTAATAAGATAGAAAGTGAAATTCTAGCGTTGTCACAGGATCAGTTCCGCCGTATTTATGCACAGTCCGATTATTCTTTTGCAATGGTAGGAGGTGCTCATACAGAAGCAGATATTGTGGATATGTGGACGAACGAGCATGTCCCGTTCAGCGGTTCTCCGGTTCGTCTGATAGATGATACGGATTATAACACCTGGGCCGGAGTGCGCAATGACGAAGAGATCTTGTTTGGTGGAAAAGCAACACGAAACCTGCTTGTCAGCAGTGTTCCGATGGGGCCCAATGTAGATGTAACGAAAACAGAGCCTTTCCAATCGTTCTGTACTTTCGAGTTATTGATGGATTCAGATGATTTGGAGCGGAACACATTAGGATGGCGCCGGGTATATCGGAAACTGGCCCCTCAAACCACTGAATCGCTTTTATGTGGAGGCATCACAAGCAATGATCCGGTAAAACTAAAAGGATTTATCGATCAAATGGCAGAAGTAGGGATGGAACGTTTGGATGTAATGGCCTGGCCCGGTATTCAGTACGACAAGCTGGATGCGGAATATGTAAATATGTGGAAAGACATCGCTTCCTATGCCAAAGAACGTGGTATTATCACCGGGGGATATGAATTGATGGTGGCAAGTAGAGGACGTGGGGAAAAGTATGACTGCATTGATCCGAAGACAAATAAACCCGGTTGTAATTTCGGACAGAGTGTTTGTCTGGCATCTGAATGGAAAGATGTCTTCTTCCCTAAATTCTGGGAATTTAAAGAAAAGACAGGCTTGGATGTATACCCTATTGATGGTCCGTATCATGGAGATGCCTGTGCTTCAAAAAATCACCCTCACCATAAAGGATTGGAAGATTCTCAATGGAAACAATGGAGTATCATGCGCGATTTTACACGCGAAATGCAAAATAAAGGTATGTTTGTACTGATGCCGGATAATTATTTCTGGCATGGTTCGACGGCTACGGGGATGGGATACCGTGAAGCTGCAAGTAACCTGACACTTTCCCAACAGATGTTGTTAGGGCATCAATACATATATGATGGCACCCGTACAAAACTTCCAACGATGGGATGGATGACTTTGCAGTTGGTCGGATTTTATTCCAATGATCCTAAAATCGGCTTGGAACCTCTGTGCGACAACCTGGATAAATATGAAGCCAATCTGATTCAATTGTTGGGTAGTGGCTGTCAGTTGACTATCCGCGGCAATCGTTTGTACGATACGCCGGAGACTAAAAAATTATTGTCCGCCTATATTGACTGGTTTAAGAAATATCGCGATATCCTGACCTCTGATATTATTCACGTAAGTCGTCCGACCGGACGTGACTTGGATTGTATCATGCACGTAAATCCTTTTATTCAACATAAGGGTATGGTAATTGTCTTTAATCCGACAGATCGTGACATAACCAAAGAAATGCGACTTCCGCTTTATTATTCAGGCTTAAAAGATAAAGCGACAGTTGTGGCATCGGATGGGACCAGCTCAGAGTATACATTGGATCAAAAAGGAAATCTGCTGTTCCCAGTATCGATAAAAGCACAGGGAGCATCGTGGTTTTTGATTGAAGAATAGAAAGTAGAAATTGAAAGAAATGAAAGCATGAAAATTAATAGTTTGACATTATTGATATCTTTATCGATTACTTTGATATCCACAGCTGTGGTGGCGCAAGACAACTTAAAAGGAAGTTGGATGCCGGATACGGAACAGACTGGTGATTTTAAACAGATAACCGCCTTCCTGAAATCACTCGGCGGTAGTTTCCGGCCGATGTTGGTAAGCTACGACGGATCGGTCGTTCGCGAAAAAGCAGTTTTCAATCAAGGGAAAGCAACCCTGCACACTTCGGAATGGAGTTGCGATCTGAAACCAGTAAAACCCAATCGAGATGTATTGGATTTGGAGATCTGTTTTAATGTGGATAAAGGCGAATTACAATCCGGAGGTATTGCCGTCGCTTTTGATTTCAAAGACTGGAGTCGGGATAATTTTGTATTGATACCGGCGTATGTGTACAATGGCAATCGTTTCAATGTAGAAACAAATGGTTATTGCTCTCCTTATCCGAAACATTATCTGTATAATAAAGAAGTCCCGACCCAGTTGTTTGCCAATAATCCACGGTTGGCTTTGGCGAAGAACATACCGGGAAAGATAGAGGGACTTACCGGGAATGCCTCTACGCCCGCTATGTGTTTCTTCTCCCCATCCAAAAAGCGGGCATTCATCCTGTTGTTTGAACAACGCTCAGAATTTGGCGATCATGGAATATTTGTAGAAGAGAATGCGGCGCAAAACGAGGCTTCATTTGTCGTGAGCGCACCGGGCGTACGTGAATTGCGTGCCGGGTTCGGCGACTTTTCTCCAAGTGGCGATAAGGGAACTGATTGGAAGTCTGGAGACAAGATAAACCTAAAATTTCGCGTGTATAGCTTCAAGGCTAATAGCAAGCAGGATTTATACGAGCGGTTTATGGATGAACGTAAGGCATTGGTCGGTCCGAACCATCTAAGGAATCTGACACCTTTTAGCAAGACGTTGGAACTTACGGCAGTGTATAAAAACAAGAACCGTTGGGCGGAATTACCTTTCGGCCATTTTTACCGTACCGGAAATGGGGATGGTTATTTGGTCGGATGGGTAGGAGGATTGATGGACACATACGCTCTTTTAGCCATGAACGATCCTTTGTCGCGCGAACGGGTTCTTACGACCTGCGACTTTGCGTTCGGGAAATACCAAAGTAAAAGTGGATATTTTTATGGTCCGAATAATGAAAAGGGTGAAATACCTACTTTTGAACGCGAAGAGTTACCCAACTCTTCTTTAGTACGCAGGAATGCCGATGTCTTGTTCTGGTCGATAAAACATTTCGAGTTATTAAAACAACAAGGGTATGGAGACCAGATAAAACCGGAATGGGAAAAAGCGATCCATAAACTGGCTATGGCTTTTGTGAATACTTGGAAAAAGTGTGGAGAATTCGGGAACTATGTAAATACGGAAACCGGGGATGTGATTATCTACCATTCTGCTTCAGGAGCTATGGTTCCAGCCGGTTTGGTCATGGCAAGCCGTTATTTCAATGAGCCCAAATTCTTAGAGGTAGCCAAAGAATCGGCCCAATTTATGTATGATAGAGAAATTGTCGGTTTGGGATTTACTTCCGGTGCTTGCGGTGATATCATGCAGGATGCCGATTCAGAGTCGAACTTCGCTTTTACTGAGTCGTTGATGGCGTTGTATTATGCCACTTCCGATAAACAATGGCTGGATATGGCTTGTAATGTAGCCAATATAGCCGCTACATGGACACTTTCATACGATTACCAATTCCCCGTAAACTCTACCATTAGCAAGTTAGGCGGCCATGTGGCCGGTGCGGTATGGGCCAGTACCCAAAACAAACATGCGGCGCCCGGCGTGTGTACGATGTCGGCAGACCATTTGTTTAAGATTTACCGGGCAACAGGCGATCGGCGGTATGCGGATTTGCTTCGGGATATAAACCATACACATGCGGAAGTCATGGAAACACCGGGAAGACCTACCACTGGCATGGGACCGGGCTCTTCGATGGAACGTATCCAGACAACAGATGCCGATGGCAAAGGAGCTGTCGGTGTTATCCTTCATACATCCAATGGCTGGACGGAAGGGAATGGTATGTTGATGGGTATCGAAATTCCGGGTATTTACCTCCGGACGGACAAAGATGAAATGTATGTATTCGATCATGTGGATGCCAAAGTAGTCAAACGTGATAAGTTGGGTATAACTTTGGAGATCACCAATCCGACGCGGTTTGATGCCTCTGTAAGTATTTTTGCGGAAGCATCGAAAGAAGCAAAGAAGCCGTTAGGATACCATAACTTCCTTGGTTGGAAAAAGGTTGACATAAAATCGGGTGAAACCGTGCAATGTATGTTGCCTTGTCAATAAAACAGAGTTTCTCATTTAAATAAACATAGTTTTATGCTTAAGAAAATATTGTTTTTTGTAATAACCTTGCTGGTTACCGGATGTACGTCCAAAGGGTCTTGGAATTTCAAGACCGATTATTTTGAAATAGAAGTCAATGACAAAGGGTATATCACTTCGATGCAAAACACGACGGTATCTCCTTGCCGGGAGTTCGCGATCGAGGATAAACCATCTCCTGTCTTGTCATTATATAATAGTGGGGAAAAGGAATATTATTATCCTTTCCATGCGGCATTCAACAGTCAGACAAACATTCTGACAGTAGATTATCCAAATGGTTCGGTAGCAGAAATTGCGATGGAGCCGAAAGGGAAATATATAAAGATGACTTTGCTGGATTTATCACCTCGGAATGGAGTGGACGATGTACAGTGGGGGCGTTATAATACGAATATAACCAATTTGTTCGGAGATATTATTGGTGTGGCACGTGATACGAGTGCCACTGTCAATTATGCGATAGGTGTATTGGCTCTCGACGATAATACGATTGGCGGCAGTTCGGATGTGGAAGGCGATGCCGGTCCTACACAGTATGTGGTCCATAGTCCGGATCCGAAGCTCTATCCGTTGCCGGACAACTTGCATGAAGGACAGGAAATTCCTTTAGGTGGAGATGGCATCAGCGATGTGGCTTTCTTCGCCTATAAGGAGCCTTACTATCGTTTTGTTGCGGCAAATACGGCTATGGTGGATGAACAAGGTCGTGTTTTCATACAGTATCATTCCCGTAACCGGACGCTTCCGAGGGAGGTCTGTTACTCGTTGCTTCCTAACAAAATAAACAATGAGCCGAACCATATTGAGGTGGAACCGATACCCGGAGTGGATTTCATAGGATCTTCCGTGGCTCTTTGGGGAAGCCCGGATGATATCGCTTTGATGGATGTGATTCAAAACATTGTATTGTCGGAAGGATTGCCTTATCCAACAGTGAATGGTAAATGGGTAAAAGATCCGACAGCCTTTGTACCCGATGTCATTTGTTATGGGAATCAGTATGATAGTATCATTTCTTACGCCGATCGGTTGGGTTTTAAAGCGATCAGTGCTTATGATCTAGGTTTCGTAAGACCGGATAGAAATGTGGGAGGTTATATAGATGGAAAAGATTTTTCTAAAAAACCTTTTACCTGTGCAGGCGGGAATATGTCACATAAAGAGTTTACGGATAAAGCAAAAGAAAAGAATATCTTGGTTGGTCGTGCCAATATAACGAATGCGTTGGCACCAGGCACTAAAGATGCAAGCCCTGTGCCTAGCGATAGCCTGTGTTACCAGCAAAAACGGGTGCTGAAGAATAATCTGTCAGCCACAGATACAATCATCATTGTGGATGATCCGAAGTACTTGGAAGAAATAGCCAGCTGGGAAGGGCATTGCAAAAACTTAAACATGGTAAAAATAGGGAAAGAACTGATCCATTATCTGGGTGTTTCGGATACAGAACCATACAGGCTGTTGAACGTAACCCGTGGTTATTGGAATACGGAAGCAAGCAGTCATTCAACCAATGACACTATTTATAAGTTACAGGTTACGTTGAATTACGGTTATGACGGAGTGATTCCTAATATGGCTCTTCAGGATGAAATAGCTGAGGTATATGCGGAAATAGCGTCAGTCAATGGTATCCGTTATTACGATTTTGATGGTTTTGAGTTTTTTTGGAACAGCGGTCATGGTTATTATTCTACAAAACGCTTTTTGCGGAAAATGTTTGAACATGCCAAAGAACTGGGAGTGGATTACATTCGTTTCACCGGTGCAGGGTTCAACGAAGGTTCATGGCATTATCAAAGTATCAATAATGCCGGTGGCGGAAAAAATTTGTATGATACGGAATTGAGGGTATGGGGTAGTACCACCAGCCAGGGGAAGGATGCCCGAGACCAATGCTTTGCTAACTTCTTCCCGATCTCGTTCGGCTCAAATTTCCCGATAGTGGAAACATCTACAGTGGAGACATATGAGCACGTCGAAGCCATGTCGGTGGGTTGGGGAGTAACTTATGCTCTGAAGTTAAGCCAGAAAGACGTGGAAAGTTGTCCGCAAAAAGAGGCCATTTTTAAAGCAATACGCACCTGGGAAGATGCCCGCCGGGCAGATGCTTTCCCGAAAGAGATAAAGAAAATGCTTACCAACCCATCTTATGATTGGCGTTTGGAAGAGGGAGTGGAAAAGGATACTTGGGTATTGTATCGAATGATTGATGGGGAAAAGGCCCAATCGTATCCGTTAAAAAAGGCTTCCAAGTAAAATAATGTGTTATGAATTTAAATTAACTAAGGTGAAAAAAATAGGATTGATTTTGTTAAGTACAGTTTGTGCTTTGAATCTTGGTGCACAAAAACCGATTTATCAGGATACTGCTCAACCGATAGAAAAGCGCGTGGAAGATGCGCTTGCACGAATGACACTGGAAGAAAAGATCCGGTTGATTCATGCCAATGAAATATATAGTTTCTGGGGTGTTCCCCGTTTGGGAATACCGGAAAATCATCCGACAGACGGTCCGTTGGGGTTACGTCCGGAAATGAAATGGAATGCGCCTGTACATGAGGGAATAAGCGGAGATTCATGTACTTCCTATCCGGCATTGGTGTGTTTGGCTGCTACCTGGAATCCGGAAATGGGAAGGTTGTATGGGAAATCATACAGCGAGGAGGCATTGTACCGGAATAAGAATATTATTCTGGGGCCGGGTGTGAATATTTGTCGTACGCCATTGAATGGACGTAGTTTTGAATATATGGGAGAAGATCCTTATTTAACATCGCAAATGGCCGTCTCTTACATACAGGGGGTACAGGGCAATCATGTAGCGGCTTGTGTAAAACATTTTGCGGTGAATAATCAGGAAACCAATCGTGCGGATATAAATACAATCGTGGATGAACGCACGTTGCATGAGATTTATTTGCCAGCCTTTAAGGCTGCCGTTCAGGAAGGAAACGTTTGGATGGTTATGGGAGCATATAATAAATATAATGGGCAGCATTGTTGCCATAATCAGTACTTGTTGAATGATATTCTTCGGAAAGAATGGAATTATGACGGTGTGCTTGCTTCTGATTTCGGTGGTACACACGATACGAAAGAGGCCATATTCAACGGCCTGGATCTAGAATTCGGAACGGCTATCGATTCAATAGAATCTTATGATAATTATTTTCTGGCTTTCCCTTATTTAGAATTGATAAAGAAATGGGAAGTCGGGGTTAAAGAACTTGATGAAAAGGTTCGGAGAGTTTTGCGCATGATGTATCGTACAAATATGTCAGCAGACAAGCCCTGGGGATCATTAGCTTCACCGGAGCATGCGGATGATGCGCGAAAGATAGCAGAAGAAGGGATTGTTTTATTGCAAAATAAAGATAATATCCTTCCTTTGGACATTTCCCGGTTGAAACGAGTGGTTGTTGTCGGGGAGAATGCAGTGACTAAAATGAGTTGCGGAGGTGGCTCTTCTGAGGTAAAGGCTAAATATGAGGTATTACCTTTGGATGGTATTCGTAACCGGTTGGGAAATAAGGTGGAGATTATATACAAACCAGGATATTCTTCTGCAGTGGAACCGGAAGAAAATGAAAAATTGAGGATGGAAGCGGTCGAAGCAGCCAAACTGGCTGATATGGTTATATTTGTAGGGGGATTAAATAAACAGCCGGATCAGGATGGTGAAAGTTGGGATAGGAAATCATATGAATTACCATACAATCAGAATGAACTTATTGAAGAGTTGGCTGCAGTAAATTCTCAACTGGTAGCTGTGATGATCAGCGGGAATGCTTATGCAATGCCTTGGGTAAAGAAAGTCCCCGGTATAGTTCAGGCTTGGTATGCCGGAACAGAAAGTGGAAATGTTATAGCATCTGTCCTTGTTGGAGATGTGAATCCATCGGGTAAACTTCCCATTACATTTCCGGTTTCTTTGAAAGATAATGGGGCACATGTCCTAAATGCTTATCCGGGAGAAGGAAAGAAGGTAGAATACAAAGAAGGTATTTATGTCGGTTATCGTTGGATTGAAAAGCAAAAGATTAAACCGCTTTTTGCTTTCGGACATGGATTGAGTTATACAACTTTTAAATATGGAAATGCAACGGTGAACAAAAAGAATATGCATGATGTGGAAGGCTTGGTTGTAACAGTTCCCGTAACGAATGTGGGGACACGTGAGGGGGCCGAAATAGTGCAGTTGTATGTCTGTGATGATAAGTCATCACTTCCTCGTCCAGTGAAGGAGTTGAAAAGATTTAGTAAAGTCCGGTTGGCAGCAGGTGAAACTTGTAATGTTTCTTTTAGTATTGATAAAGACGCTTTGAGCTTTTATGATCCGGAGCTTCATCGTTGGGTTGCGGAGCCTGGTAAGTTCCAGTTTTTAATCGGATCAGCCTCTGATGATATAAGAACGAAAGTTTCTTTTGAATTGGAATAAAAGAGATGTATCGGTTGGGATAGGCAATAATAATCCACCAAATAAGCAGCTATTTGCTATTTTTCATAGCGGTAGCTGCTTTATCTTTGTAATCGATAAATGTGTCACATTGGAAATGAATATTCATATCATGAAAAAAGTAAACGTATTATTGTGTGCCTTGTTGCAGCCGTTGTGGCTTTGTGCACAAACGGTGTTGCCATTGGCAAGCCCTTCAGACAAGTTGAAGGCGGATATTCAGGTGAATGAAAAGTCGGTACAAATCGCTTTGTTCGACAAGGGAGGGAAGGTTGTGGAGGCGAAAACTTTGCAACTGGAGCTGGATAAAAACATATTGGCGGAAAACTGGCAGATAGCTAACCAGACGAGGACTTCGGTCGACCAGACCTGGCAACCGGTTTACGGGGAACGGTCGCTGGTGACAGACCGCTACAACGAATTGGAACTGTTGCTTCGTTCCGATGAAAACCAAAAGGAAATGACGATGTTTGTCCGCTTATATGACGAGGGGCTTGCTTTTCGCTATGCCTTCGACAAGCTGGATTTCTGGAACTGTACGTTGGTGAATGAGAAAACACAATTTTTGTTTGCGAAAGATTGTGATACTTGGGTGACTGGCAATGCACAAGGAGCTTATTCTAAAACGAAACTAAGTGCATTGAAAGGCGTAGGAGACCGTCCGCAGGTAATACAGGTAAACGACCGGAAGTTTGTGGCAATCGGCGAAGCGGCCTTGGTGGATTATTCCCGTATGAAGCTAGGTAAGAGTGAAACGGGAATCGGTGTACAATCGGTTTTGTCAGGTAAGGTAAATCTTGATTTGGCGGGTTATCGATCTCCTTGGCGTTATGTGATGGTGGCCGATCATCCAGGGCTGTTGGTACAGAACAATTATTTTGTCTTGAATTTGAATGAACCTAACCAAATAGAGAATACGAGTTGGATCAAACCGGGGCAGGTGATTCGTGAAGTGACATTGACTACAGCCGGAGGATTGGCTTGTGTGGATTTTGCTGCAGAAAACGGAATTGAATATGTGGAGTTTGATGCCGGTTGGTATGGGGATGAGTATAATCCGGAATCGGATGCATCGACTATAACTGTCGATCCCAAGCGCTCAAAAGGTCCGCTGGATCTTCATAAAGTGATAGAGTATGCGAATCAGAAGGGGATTGGCATTATTTTGTATGTCAACATGAAAGCTTTATCGAAACAATTGGATCAAATACTTCCTTTATATAAACAATGGGGAGTAAAGGGCTTGAAATATGGCTTTGTCGATGTCGGCGACCAATATTCGACAGCCTGGCTGCATCAGGCCGTTCGTAAAGCGGCCAAATATGAATTGATGGTAGATATTCACGACGAATACCGCCCTACCGGTTATTCCCGTACTTATCCCAACCTGGTTACACAGGAAGGTATCCGGGGCGATGAAGAAAGCCCGAACTTGAATCAGTCGGTTTATACATTGTATAACCGTATGATTTGTGGAGCCGGCGATAATACAAACTGTTTCTTTGCCGAAAGGGTCACGGAAAAGATGGGCGGTCGTGCGGCTCAATTGGCTAAACGTATTGCCATTTACAGTCCCTGGCAGTTTATTTTCTGGTATGACCGTCCTTACAAGGCTCCGGCACGTGACGGAGGTGCCGGTTCAACCGAATCGGTGATTAAGACGGATGCCATAACCGACTTTTATTGTTCGATTCCTGTTGTATGGGATGATACCCGCTTCTATGAAGGGGATATGGATTCGTATGCGGTAGTTGCCCGTCGTTCGGCATCCGACTGGTATGTCAGCGTCCTGAATGCCGGCGATAAACGGCAGGTCGTATTGCCGCTTGATATGTTGAAAGACCAGTCCCGGTATAAAGCGACCTTATATTATCAGGCACCGGGTAAAAAGAAAGAAGTTATCAGCGTAAAGGAAATCAAATTGCAGGGACAGGAAAACCTGACGTTGGATGTGGAAGGTAACAGTGGCTGCGTATTATACCTTACTCCGTGTAAAAAATAAATATGTGTCATGAAATTCCTTTTGCTACAGTAGAGCGTGCCTTGTCGGAAGTCAGTCGAGTAATATAAATAAGAAACTATTCTATATGAGACGTGTATTTTTGAGTTGTCTGTTATTTCAACTATTGTGTGCTTGCATGTTGTCGGCACAAAAGAAAGTTGTCAACCGGATAAAGCAGGGAGAGAAGCAGACGATTGTTGTTTACGGGACAAGTCTTTGTGCACTTCCTGACGGTACACTGACATGGCCTGCCATGTTACAAGACAGCATCAATGCGATTTACCCGGATGCCGTGGAGGTGATAAACTCTGCCCGCAGTGCAATGTGGTCGACATGGGGTGTTCAAAATTTGGACGAGAAGGTGTTGTCGAAAAAACCGGATATGGTATTGATTGAATTTGGCATGAATGATGCCTATTTGCCTTATCATACCTCTCTGGAGGTTTGCCGTATCAATGTCGAATATATGATAGACCGCATAAAGGAAGCGAACCCGCAGTGCGAAATTGTTCTTCAAATTATGAATATGCCGATCCGGGAGCATTTGGAAAAACGACCGCATATCAATGCATATTATGATGTTTACCGTAAAATAGCCCGTAAAAGGAATTTGAAACTTATCGACCATTATGCATATTGGACTGGCATATTAAAACAAGGCGAAGAAGAGTTCCTGAAATATGTGCCGGATGGTATACATCCCCGGGCGTTGGCATGGAAAACGTATACGGTACCTTTTATCTTGAAAGAATTGGGTATAAAGTAATCCGGAGACCGATGCCTCTTCAGTAGCAAGCCATGGAAGTTGATGGTGTGAGGGGTAAGATATACGTGAGTTTAGGATAAGTGAAAAAGTCATTTCAGGTAATGTGTATTGTTTTGTATCAAAAAAGTAAGAGATGAATTATAGAAGTCGTAAATTGTTTTGGTCTTGTGCCATTTCCTTTTTGCTCATCTTCTCGTTTGGAGAGTTGAGTGCCCGGGACAAACAGGTAAAAACGCCCGTTGATTATGTCGAACCTCGTATCGATTCCCATAAATCACGTTGGTTTTATTTTTCCTCGGCTAGCCGGCCCTATGGAATGGTTAGTTTAAGTCCGGATACTTGGGTGAAGGGGAGTTGGAACTCCGGATATTTGTATGACTCTACCGAAGTGAGATGTTTCAGCCATGTTCATTGTTGGCAAATTTCGGGTATTCCGGTGATGCCGACAACTGGTGATGTGGAAGGGCATAAAGGCATGGAAGCTTGTAAATCCCGTTTTTCACATGATACGGAAATAGTCAGGCCCGGGTATCATAAGGTGATATTGGACAGGTATGGCATAACGGCGGAACTGACCTCGACTTCCCGGGTGGGGATGCACCGGTATACGTTTCCGAAAGGAGAGACTGCTAATATTTTACTGGATGTCGGGGCCTTTTTGGGGCATGGAGCCATGGAGAAGGCGGCTATTCGGAAGGTATCGGACAAAGAGATTGCCGGATATGCTGTAATGGCGCCTACCATGAGGCGGAAAAAGAACTGTACGGTCTATTTTGTCGCCCGCTTCAACCAACGTATGGATGAATTTGGCGGTTGGGAACAGAATGGGAAGGAAAAGCTACTGACCGGCAAACAGGCATTGGAAGGACAGCATGTGGGCGGTTATGCCCGTTTCAAACGGTTGGGAAAGTCGCCTTTGCTGATGAAAGTTGCCTTGTCGTATGTGGATGAAGAGCAAGCCCGCTTGAATTTGGATACGGAGCTGGATCATTGGAACTTCGATCGGGTGGTCAAGGAGTCGTATGCCGAATGGAACCGTGAACTGGGAAAGATCAAAGTCGAAGGGGGGACGGAGCAGGAGCGTGTCAAGTTTTACACCGACCTGTGGCATGTCTTGTTGGGACGTCATACCTATTCGGATGTGAATGGTAAATACACGGACAACACAGGGGATAAACCGTTGGTTTGCCAAGTCCCGTTGGAGAACGGGGTACCCACACGGACGGTATATAACTCAGACGGTTTGTGGGGATCGGAATTTAACTTGAATATTCTCTGGTCTATCGCTTATCCCAAAGTAATGAGCGATTTCGTGTCGACTTTGGTCGGCTACTATCCCACCGGTGGCTTGATTGCCCGTGGACCCAGTGGTGGAAACTATACGTATGTCATGGTGGGCGACCAGGCAATCCCGTTGATTGCCGCTGCTTATAATAAAGGCATACGTGATTTTGAATTGGATGCCGCACTGGAAGGTAGTATCAAAAACGCCGAACCGGGTGGTATACGCGACCATGCCGGATATGAGACGGAAGTGAATGACTATATGACGCATTATGTTGAAAAAGGTTTTGTTCCTGAAGGAATAAAGGGCAATGGTGGCCATCGGGAAGGATGTGCGATGACGCTTTTCTTTGCTTACCAGGATTGGTGTTTGTCCCAATTAGCCAAGGGAATGGGGAATGACAGTATATACCGAAAGTATTATAACCGTTCATTTAATTACCGTTACATGTTTGACCCTCAGGCTGGCTGGATGAGACCTCGTATGAAAGACGGAAGTTGGTTGAAAGATTTTGCACCGGTGGGGGAAGGGTTTAACATGCCGGGATTCGTAGAGAGTAATGCCGCTATCTTTACGTATTATGTGCCGCAAAATATGCCGGATTTAATTTATTTGATCGGAGGAAAGGATTCGTTTGTGAACAAATTGAACCGGCAGTTTGAGTTGGCTGCTCCTACTAATTTTATTACTCCACATGGAAGCCATGCTCGTAATTGGGTCGATTATGAAAACCAGCCTTCCTTGCATATGGCTCATTTGTTCAGCCATGCCGGTGCTCCCTGGCTCACCCAGTACTGGGTACGAAGAATCAAGCAGGATGTGTTTGGTGATATAACCCCTTACGGAGGCTATAACGGGGATGAAGACCAGGGACAGATGGGAGCTCTGGGTGTTTTGATGGCAATCGGTCTGTTTGATGTACAGGGAGGAGCCTCCGTGGAACCTCGTTACGAAATAACTTCGCCTGTTTTTGACAAGATAACCATTCAGCTGGACAACCGGTATTATCCGGGGAAAGAGTTCGTTATCGCGGTTAAAAACAATTCAAAAGAAAACGTTTATATACAATCGGTATGTCTGAACGGTCAGGCTCTGAACAGTTTTCACTTCCCTCATTCCGAATTGGTAAAGGGGGGACTACTGGAAATTGAACTGGGGCCTGAGCCGAATAAGAATTGGGGAAATTAAGTATTTATAAATGATAAGATGAAAATAAGATCAGTATTATTGGCGATCGGCTGTTGTTGCCCGTTGGTCTGGTCTCAACACACCTACCAGGCCGGACCTGTTGACATGGAGGTTGTGCAACGCGGTGATTCGGAGTTCCCTGTCGGTTTTTCGGCATTTTCGTTGGAGGGCCATTTTGTCTGGTGTGGTTCGGCTATCCGGGCGGAAGAGGATGGAAGATACTATCTGTTTTATTCTGCCATGGAGTCTGGGCCTGGACAGCCGCCTTTTGTCGATGCCTGGCTGTTAGGGTCGAAAATAGGGGTCGCTGTTTCCGATTCTCCTTATGGGGGATACAAAAATATTGGTTTTGTCTATAATAAGGACGGCTATACTCCGGACCGGAGCTCGTGGGATGCCCAGACCGTTTCGAATACACATATCAAGCGCTTTAATGGGAAATATTACCTGTATTACTGCGGTTCGGTAGACCCGGGAGAGGATGCCCGTATAAAAGGGACGCTGAGTAAAAGGGACCGTATCCAGCAAAACCAGAAACTGGGAGTGCTGTGTTTTAACTCCATAAAAGAATTGCTGGAGGGTAAATATACCTGTAATGAACAACCGTTGCTTATTCCCCGTTCGCGGGTAAAACCGAATAATGTGTTGGAGCCGTCTCCGGAAGGAACAGCGGTGAAACCGGATAACCTTATCATGGTGAATCCGGCTGTCGTTTATTGTCCGACAAACCGGAAATATTTCCTTTATTTTAAAGGGAATGTCTATGACCCCGGCTGGCGTGGTGTGCATGGGGTGGCCATCTCCGATGAACCCGCCGGCCCTTTCCGGGTATTGGACGATAATGTCTTTGAATTTGAAACAGGCACGGCACAGAAGTTGAATGCAGAAGACCCGTATGTTTGGTATCACCGGAAAGACCGATGTTTCTATGCCGTCTTCAAAGATTTTACCGGAGGATTTACTCAAGGTAAGCCTGGTCTGGCTATCATGTATTCAAAAGACGGCCTTCATTGGGATTTGCCCGAGCACTCTTTATTTATGAACAAGGAGATTATCCTGAAGAATGGCGAACATGTCGATGTGGACCGTCTCGAACGTCCCCAATTGTTTTTAGATGAGAACGATGACCCTATAGTCCTTTATTCCGCCTGTTCCATCACTCCGTTGAATCAGAAGAAAGATGGTAGTTCGTTTAATATACAGATTCCGATAGTGAGGCAGCAGAATGCACCGCATACGATTTTAAATTGATGCTTGAAGAAAGGAAGCCCAAGAGTTGGGTAAAGAGTATAAGTGCTTTTGCCAATGGTTTGGGCGGTTCCCTGTTATGGGGAGTGAGGTTCATCTTGATATTTATGATGACCGCCTTACTGTAATGAATGTCGGAGAGCATGACGGAGACGTGTCGGAGACTAAACTCACAGAGCGACAGATGAAAATACTTAATCTTATAAAAGAGTTACCGACAATCACCGCCAAGAAAATGTCGGAGACTTTGTCGGTGAGCCAACGCACAGTAGAACGCGATCTTTCTGCATTAAAAAAGAAGGGAGTCTTAAAGCGTGAGGGTAAAGATAATGATGGCCTGTGGCAAATACTAATAACAATGGGATAATACACAAAATAAACTTGATAGTTATATTATATGCTTGACCAATCATTCTCTGCACATAATTTTGAGACAATCTGAAAAAAATAGGACTATAGTGCTAACATATCCGGCACTATAGTCCTGCTTGTATCCGATCATCCGTCCGGGGAGTCCGCCGGGGACCCATACGCCGCAGAATCCGCATTAGAGGAACCTCCTCCGGCAACCACGGCCGGCAATTTGATGGGGTGGCTGTTGATTGGAGCAGTGGCATTGAAACTGTTCTGTTGATAAGGTATAGGGCTGCATGTATCCGAATGGGTGAATGCAGCCCTATTTGTACAAAATAATCCACTGAATTGGCAATTATATGCTATTTTTTGTGGGGGAATGGGGGACTAACTTTGTAATAAATAATATACATCATGATAATTTATTTGGTAAAGAAGTAAGTAAATAAACTATTCAGATCGTTTTCGTACTGAATATTGTTATACCGATGATTCTAATCTTATGAGAGCGAGTGGAGAAAAGGGAAAGCTGAAGCCACAGGACGAGGTGGAATTATTTAAAAAGATTTATGTCGCTTATACCCCTGATTTAGTGGCTACAGCGGCACGCTATGTCAGTATGTCTGTGGCGGAGGACCTGGTGCAGGAATTGTTTTTGAAAGTGTGGAATCAGAAGCTCTTTTTATGTGTTAAGGCATCGGAACTTCGTTACTTCCTGTTTGCTTCTCTCAGAAATTCCTGTCTGGACGTGTTGAGACATGAAGAAGTGAAGCTTGGATATATCGATTACTATAAAAAGAACCTGGAAATGGAGATCCTTTCCTGTTCCGACCAGCCTTTTTATTATGCAGAAGAAAATAATAACCTGGATGCTCTTTTCAGGGAAGTGAATAAATTGCCACCAAAATGCAGGGAGATATTTCTTGAATCTTATATTGACGGGAAAAAATCGGCAGAGATTGCCCGTGAGAAATGTATATCACAACGGACTGTGGAGGCACAATTGTATAAAGCCCTGAAAATGCTCCGCAGTGCACTGACCCTACTTAGTTTATTTTTTTCTCTTTTGAGTAAGTAAATACAGGATAAAGCACGTTTTGAGTATAGAAATGCAAAAATCATGGATAATAAAGAACATATCGATTTTGAGGAGTTGTTGATCCGGTATCTTCAGGGTACGGCTGATTCTCAGTCTTTACAACAATTGCTGGAGGTTGTCAGGAAGTCGGAAGACAAGAAGAATGAACTGGCACGGCTGAAAGCAATTTATGACTCTTTGTCTGTACAGGTCGATGCATTGAAGTATCCGATAGATGCCAGCTGGGAAAAGATGAGGCAGAAGATAGATTCGGAAATACCTGCGACAAAGCCGAAAGGTCCGACAATCAGGAATATTACCACTTTGTGGTCGTATGCCGCAGTCTTTTTACTGGCTGTATTACTGGCAGGACAATATTTTTATTATCAGAATAAAAGTCTGCGGGCAGTACCCCAGGATAGTTATACCCGGTTTGTGGTGGAAAAAGGCAGTGGGAAAAGTTCCCTGTTCTTGCCGGACGGGACAAAGGTGCTGCTGAATGCCGGAACGACGATTCAGTATCCGACACGGTTTGATCAGAAGGAACGGACTGTCATGTTGGAGGGAGAAGGTTATTTTGAGGTGGCAAAGAATGAACAGAAGCCGTTTGTCGTCCGGCTGAAAGGATATGATATAAAAGTTCTGGGAACTGTCTTTAACGTTAAGGCTTATCCGGACATGGATTATTCGACTACTTCCCTTATTTCCGGAAAAGTGTTTTTGACTTCCTATGATACGGAAGGCGTTGTCTGTAACGAACAGGTCCTGCGGCCGAGCGAGACTGCCCGAATCGACAGGCAGAGCGGAGTTATTACGACCTATCGGGGAGATGAAGACTTTCAGCTGGCTTGGACGAAGGGACTTTATAAATTCAAGGATAAGCCTTTCTCCGAAGTCGTAGCGGAGTTGGAACGTCTTTATGACGTCACGATCCTGATTGAAGATGAAAAACTAGCCCGGGCCATTTTTACAGGAAGTTTTGTACTGGAGAATACTATAGAAAAAGTGCTGAAACCTTTGGGGCAGTATAATAAGTTCCGGTACAGGATGGAAGGACAGGTTATCCGTATTTACCCTAAATAACAATCCCTGATGTTTAACTTTAAAATAACAGAACCATGGAACCACCCTACTGATCAGCCTAAAGAAAAATTCGGGAAATGCGAGGCACCTCCCGAACTATTATTCATTTCAGTCCTTCCGGCAACGTCGGCAAAACAGTAACGGAAAGACTTCAAACTTAAAATAATACACAAAAATATGGAAAAATATCAAGAGTGGGGCTTTTTGTCTCCAAAAATAAGGCGTATCATGAAATTAACACTATTATTTACGCTGTTATGCATATTGCACATCTCTGCTAATACCTATGCACAAACCACTCAAGTATCGGTAGACGTACAAAATGGTACTTTCTATGATGTGGTGAAACAAATTGAAAAACAGTCGGAATATCTTTTTTTCTACAATAGTAAAGATATCCCGAATGATTTGCCGGTTAGTCTCCAAGAGACTAAATCCAATATCACTGTGATATTGGATCATCTGGTAAAGGAATATAATTTATCGTATAAGATAAATGACAGGCATATATTCCTTACCAGAAATACAGCAGTTCAACAACAAGGAAAGCGAATAACGGGAACGGTAAAAGACCCGAACGGGGAACCTATTATCGGTGCCAATGTCATGGAGAAAGGGACAACGAACGGGGTTGTGACTGATATCGACGGGAAGTTCATTCTTACAGTAGCGAATAAGGCTGTGTTGCAAGTTTCTTATATCGGTTATATCAGCCAGGAATTTCCGGTAGGCAACCGTTCTGATTTCGCGATATTGCTGAAGGAAGATTCTCAAAATCTGGAAGAAGTGGTAGTGGTTGGCTATGGTACTCAGAAGAAGGCCACATTGACCGGTGCCGTCAGCAATATAGGTAATGAAGAATTGATAAAGACTCGTAGTGAGAATGTAAAGAATATGATTTCCGGAAAGATAGCCGGTGTCCGTGTCGTTCAGAAATCAGGGGAACCGGGAAGTTATAATACGGATATGCAGATTCGTGGTATGGGTGCTCCGCTGGTAATTATTGACGGTGTTCCCCGTTCGAATATGGATCGCCTGGACCCAAATGAGATCGAATCGTTTACGGTGTTGAAAGATGCTTCGGCAGCCATTTATGGTGTGAAGGCGGCTAATGGAGTAATTATCATCACGACTAAAAAAGGAACAAGTTCAAAATTAACATTGGAGTATAATGGTTCTGTTGGCTGGCAACAGGCATCTAACATCCCCGAAACATTGAATGCCGCCGATTGGATGGAACTGACAAACGAGAATTCCATAAATAAGGGCGGTAGCCTTATGTTTTCAGCAGAAGATATAGCTGCTTATCGTAATGGTTTAAAACCTGAAACCAAGTGGTCTGATGTCGGTTTTGATAAGATCGCGCCCCAGACACAGCATAGTATCAGTGCTCAGGGAAAATCGGAAAAGATAGACTACTTCCTGAACTTTGGTTATATGAAACAAGACGGTTTCTACTCCAGTGGCGACTTGAACTATGAACGATATAACGTAAGGGCTAATATTAACGGTCAGATAACGAAGAACCTGAAAGTCGGTATGCAGTTGAATGCTATGATGGGAACCAAGAATGAACCGGTAATGGATGCCTGGGAAGTTTATAAAGCAGCGTGGATGCATGTTCCGACTCTGCCTGTTTATGCCAATGACAATCCGGCTTACTTACAACAATTACCTGGCGCTTATCATCCTATTGCGCTGACTACCGCAGATATTAGTGGCTTCAGGAAAAACCAACAGAAACTGTTTCAGGGAACTTTTACCTTGGATTATTCGGTACCTTTCGTAAAGGGACTCAATGCGGGAGCTATGTATAGTTATGATTATGACAATTCTGATAACCGTTTGTCCAGAAAAGAATATACATTGTATGAATATGACGGGGCATCCGATACTTATCAGCCTTATAAAGCTTATTCTCCGTCGTTAATACAACGCAGTTATGGAAAAGTGGAGAGAACTTTGTTACAATTAAAGTTGAATTATGAAAGAACATTTAATGAGGATCATAATCTGAAGATTCTGGCTTTATATGAAGAAACGACAAACCGTTCAGACAACTTTGCTGCTCAGAGGGATTTGCCAATGGATGCAGTTGACCAGATATTTGCCGGGAGTTCGACCAATCAGCAAGCAACAATGAATACAGACCCTAAAGTCTTTTTCGATATGGCTAATAAAGCGTTTGTCGGCAGGATAAACTATGATTACAAATCGAAGTATCTGGCAGAATTCAGTTTCCGTTATGACGGTTCATCTAAGTTTGCCAAAGGTTCTCAGTGGGGATTCTTCCCAGCATTTTTGGGAGCTTGGCGTATATCGGAGGAGTCCTTCTTCAAGAATACGGAAGCATTGTCGTTTATAAACAATGTGAAGATACGCGGTACTTACGGTATCTTGGGAGACGATGATGCATCAACTTATCAGTTCCTGTCGGGATATACGTATCCGAGCGGAGGGTATATGTTTGATGGTTCTTTTATCAGTGGTTTAGGCTTCCGTGGCATGGCTAACCCGAATATAACGTGGTTTGAGGCCCATACCGCTGACCTCGGTTTAGATATTGACATGTGGAACGGATTGTTGAGTTTCCAGGGAGATATATTTAGCCGTAATAGAAAAAACTTGTTGGCAACCAGATCGTTGTCCGTACCTGGAACGCTGGGAGCCGCTTTACCTCAGGAAAACCTGAATGGTGATTTAACAAGAGGCTTTGATATAAGCTTGTCACATACAAATACGATTGGTGATTTCCGTTATACGGTTTCTGGTAATTTATCTTATTTCAGAACGATGGTAAAACATCAGGAAAGAGCTTTGTCCAATAACTCGTATCGTAATTGGCGTGATAATTATAATGACCGGTACAATGACTTTTACTGGGGATATGAATTTGTGGATTATTTCCGTAATATGGGACAAATATGGTCGGCACCTATTCAGGATAATAAAGGAAACTCGATTCTTCGCCCGGGTGATTACATGTATGAAGACTGGAATGAGGATGGCGTAATCGATGATAATGATGCAAGACCTATTGATTTGAGCGGAGACCCGCGTATTAATTTTGGTTTCACTTTGGCAGGAACATATAAAGGCTTTGATGTGAATTTATTATTCCAGGGAGCTGCCAAGGGGACAGTCATAAACCAGGTACAAATGGAAAGGCCGTTGACTTGGGATCGAGGGGGGCTTTCCATGTTTATGGACCGGTGGCATACAGCAGAGATGGGTGCAGATACGAAGGATCCTAATACGGAATGGATTCCGGGATATTATCCGTCAACAAACAACGGTGGCGAAACAACGAACTATTGGACTTCTTCCCGTAGTATTCAAAATGTCAATTATCTTCGTTTAAAGAGTGCTGAAATAGGCTATACATTCCCCCAGAATTGGATGCAGAAAGTGGGTGTGCAAAATTTGCGGCTTTACTTTAATGCATATAATTTGTTTACTCTGACGGGATTGAAATACATAGATCCGGAGCATCCGAGCGATAGTTATAGCTGTTTATATCCTATTACAAAAACGTATAATATAGGTGTGAACGTAACATTCTAAATTTTAATAATGAATAATCATGAAGAAATTAATAGTCTCTCTATTTATAGCGATGTTAGGAACCAGTTGTAATACGCTGGATGTTCCTCCTTTGAATATCATTCAGGACAAAGATATCTTTGCATCCGAGTCTGGTATTACTGCATATATGGCTTCTCTGTATAACGATATGCCGATACAAGATCATCAGGCTACTGTTAATGGGTTTAATAACTATTGGAATAGTTGGCCTCAGGCAGGGCATATGTCGGGAGAATTATTGAACAATATGCTTTTCTTTGTGTGGGATTCCCCTTCAGGTGGTATGTTTCAGTTTTGGGCTTACGACCGGGTGAGAAAAATAAATTACTTTATAGAGAATATGCCTCTTTATAAGGCAGATTTCCCGGAAGATAAGATCAATGCCTGGCTGGGAGAAGCCTATTTTTGTCGTGCTTATTACTATTTAGCAATGGTAAACCGATATGGAGCTGTACCTTTGGTAAAAGAGGTGAAAAACTATCCGGAAACAAGCATTGAGGAATTACAGATTCCTCGAAATACACAGCAGGAAGGATGGGATTTTGTTGCTGAAGATTTGGATAGAGCAATAGAACTGTTGCCTGAAGAAAGTTTGACGCAAGGACGTGTAAATAAATATGTAGCTTATGGATTAAAATCAAGAGCGATGCTTTATGCTGCATCTCTTTGTCAGTTTGATACTCCGGTCAGTGGCTATGAAGAACTTTTAGGTATGCCGGTTTCTAAAGCACAAAGCTATTATCAGGCAGCATGCGATGCTGCTTCTAAATTAGACGGAAAATATTCATTATATAATAAGTATACTGATAAGTTTGAAAATTATTGGAACTTGTTTTTGGATGAAGACAATCCGGAAGTGATATTTGCCAAATATTATAAATATCCTGAGTATGCTCATAGTTGGGATGTACATCAAATACCGTTCCAAATAAGAGGGCCGGAAGGATATTCCAGTATTTTGAACCCCACATTGGAAATTGTTGAATTGTTTGATGATATCAATGGTAATCCATTCGTGTTAAAAACAATGGATGAAAAAGGTTCCCCCATTCGTTATGACAATCCGTATGATATTTTTAAAGATGTAGAACCACGCTTAAAAGCTAGCGTGATTTTACCGAACGATACTTATAAAGGAGAAGTTATTGAGATAAGAAAAGGAATTTGGACCAGTTATCCGGATGGTGAGTTGAAAACTACAACGGATTTTTCCGTGATGTATAAAGATATGCCGGTCATGGGTAAAAGTGGTATGGGACATAATGAAACGACTACGACTGGTTTCTTTGTTCGAAAATATCAGGATCCTAATTTACCAAATAGCCAGGTCGTTCATGGGCATTCTACTACACAATATATCGAAATGCGTTATGCTGAAATCTTGTTGAATAAGGCAGAAGCTGCTTTCTATTTGGGAAAGAAGCAGGAGGCATTGGATTTAATTAATCAGGTAAGGGAAAGAGCTGGTGCAAAATTGTATACCTTGGATCAATTGGCAGAAGAAAATGTCCGTAAGGAAAGGCGTATGGAACTGGTATTCGAGAAACATAGTTACTGGGATTTACGCAGATGGAGAATTGCTGATAAATTGATGAATAATAAAAAATATACGGCTTTGTGCCCGTATTATATCTATGACGAAGGTAAGTATATCTTTACCAAGGAGGAGGTAGGTACTACTTACACGTATGATGTGAAAGTAAATTATGCAAAAGTACCGGATGGTGAAATAGCAAAGAATCCGAATTTATTACCCAATAATCCAGGTTATTAATTAATAATTATGACAATATGAAAAGAATAAGTTTATTAATGTGTATGATGTTTGCATTGGGCATGATGTCATGTGGTGATATAGATAATATGGATGGTCCTGATGCCGCCATTTTCGGTTGTTTGATTGATGATGTTACAGGTAAACCTTTAATTACAGAGCAGCCGAATGGTTTCAGGATCAAGATGGTTGAAACGAGCTGGAGTGAATCTGCAACACCGGAATATTTCTGGGGAAAGGCTGATGGTACATTTAAAAACACCAAAATATTTAGTGCTACTTATGATGTGCAACCAGTTGAAGGTGCTTTTTTTCCTGTTGATCCGGTGTCGGTAAAGATCAAGAAATCTGAAAATATAGATTTTAGAGTGACTCCTTGTCTGTCGATCCATCCGAATCGGATAGAGATTGTGGGGGATGCGATTCAGGTAGAATGGAATATATCAAGACCGAAAGTTGGTGATAAAATATTGGATACCCGTGTATTTGTGGTTCATGATAATCCGAATGTAGGTACGAATTATTTTACAACGGCATTGAGTCCGATAATCGATTTGAGCAGTGTATCGGACGAAGAAGCCTTGTCTGCGACATATAAACAGACTATAACAGGGCTGACTAAAGGAAAGACTTATTATGTGAAGATTGGTGCGCGAACGAATAATTCGAGCAAACGTTATAACTTTGCGGAAACGGTTAAGTTGGAATATTAATTGTTGTTTGCTCTAAGATAACGTGTGTATATTCAATTGTAACAACAGTTATTGACACAATGATAGCCAATAACTGTTGTTATTGTTTTAAAACGATAAATTAATATCATGAGAAAAATTCTGTATCTTATTCTAGTATCCAGCTTGTGTTGTAATATGTTGCAAGCAAGAGAGTATCATGTATCTCCCAAGGGGAGTGATAATAATGCCGGGACGGTGGAGGCTCCTTTCAAAACTATCAATCGGGCAGCTCGAAAGGCATTACCCGGTGATGTGGTGACGGTGCATGAAGGGGTGTATCGGGAATGGATAAAACCGATGTATGGCGGAACCAGCGACAATCGGCGGATTGTTTATCAGGCAGCCGAAGGGGAAAAGGTGGAGATTAAAGGTTCTGAAGTGATCAAAGGGTGGAAGAAAGAGGGAAAAGGCATTTGGAAGGTGGTGATTCCTAACACGCTATTCGGTGATTTCAATCCTTATAAAGAACTGTTTGATGGTGACTGGATTATCAATGATGGGCGTGTCACTCATTTGGGGGAAGTCTACTTGAATGGAGAGGCGTTCTATGAAGTAGATTTTTTGAGTAAATTACAAAATCCGAAGCCGCATATATGCAAGGCGGATCCGGAGGGAACGACCGACTTTTGGTATAGTGAAACGGATGACAAAAACACGACCATCTGGGCTCGTTTCGGTACCGCAGACCCCAATAAGGAATGTGTCGAGGTGGTAGCCCGTCCGACTTGTTTCTATCCGGATAAGCAGCAATTGGACTATATCACCATCAAAGGGTTTGAAATGAGCCAGGCCGGAACGAAGTGGGCTTCGCCGACGAATGAACAGGTGGGGGTAATCGCTACGCACTGGTGTAAAGGTTGGATTATAGAAAATAATATCATCCACGATGCCAAGAGTACAGGCATTACGTTGGGCAAGGAGCGTACAACCGGCGACGGAGTACTTCCTGCTGATGATGCCGACGGCGTGAAGGATGGACATATCTCTTATATAGAAGTCGTATTCAACACGACACGCCATGGCTGGAACAAAGAAACGATAGGTTCTCACATTGTCCGTAACAATACGATCTATAATTGCGAACAAACGGCCATTTGTGGAACGATGGCTGCCTTTAGCGAAGTTTACGGCAATCATATCTACAATATTCACGTAAAGGATCAGTATAACGGGTATGAGATTGCCGGGATCAAGTTCCATGGGGCGATTGATGCCGTGATAAGGAACAACCGTATCCATGATTGTATGTTGGGAATGTGGTTGGATTGGATGACGCAAGGAACACGGGTGTCGAGCAATTTGATGTATAATAATTCATGGAATGATCTGTTCATAGAGGTATCTCATGGTCCGTATATTGTGGATAACAACCTGTTTCTTTCTCCCCAGTCGCTTTACCAATCAACGGATGGAGGAGCTTATCTGAATAATCTTTTTGGGGGAAAGTTGGGTCTGCAAGCAGACTATACCCGTTTTACCCCTTATCAATTGAACCATTCTACCGAGCTTAAAGGTGTAAGTCCGATAAAACATGGCGACCTGCGTTTTTATAACAATATTTTTGTAGGAGGAGCTGATAAGAAGTTATATGGTTTGGAGTTTTTGAATGAAGTGACAAGTCCCATTTATGCCGAAGACAATCTGTTCTGTAATGGTGCTCATCCCATGAAAGAGAAAGAACAGGGCGTGGTGGATGATGCGTTCAACCCCTCTTTCAAAGTGGAAGAGGTTGGGGATGAAGTGTATATTACACTCGAAGGGGAAACTAAATTGTCTCGGTTGAAAGGTAAATCGGTCAATACGGAACGTTTGGGAGTAGCCAAGTTGACGACCTATCCATTTGAAAATGCCGATGGCACTCCGTTTTTATTGGATAAGGATTTCTTGGGAAAAGAGAGATCAACAGTTTCGCCTTCTATAGGTCCGTTTGAAATATTATCAGGTAATCGTATCAGAGTTTGGTGATGGTTAGGCAAGAATAATCCACAGAAAAGGTAATGAAAAGCTATTCTATGTGAGAAGCAAAACCTGTAATTTTGTTGGATGAAGTATCTTAATTATCACAAAGGGAAAGAATTAGATACGATAGAATTAATACAAACTTAATCTGTAGAATGCATGAACAGTAAAGAACGAGTTTCCAGAGCGATACATTTCAGAAATCCTGATAGGGTACCTATTTCTCATGCGGTTTTGCCTGCGGCACAAATAAAATACGGTGATGCTCTTTCTGAAATATTAGAAGAAGTAGATGAGGATTTTGGTTGGAACCAGTTAAAAGATTTGGAACGTAGCAACTATCCGGCACAATATAAGAAAGGAAAAGATTACGACGGTTTCCATACGCTATGGTATTGTGAGCAGGAAGGTATATGCGGCATACCTATCGAATATCCGATAAATTCTTACGAGAAGATGGATGGTTACCAGTGGCCGGTGTTTAGTGTCACACCTCCAAAGACAAGGCTTTATAGCGGGCATGTTTCAGGTAGTAAAGAATACTATTCACGTGGGGCATGGATCACATTCTTTGAGCAGTTGCAGCAACTTAGGGGCTTTAACGAAACAATGATGGATCTGATGGTGGCTCCGGATGAACTGTTTGAACTCAGGGATAAATTGTTGGAGTGGAGTTTGAACTATTTAGATCAATGGTTGGAATATGACTATGACGGGATCCATTTTGCCGATGATTGGGGAACACAATTGAACTTGATGATACCGCCGGAAACTTGGCGGAGCTTTTTTAAACCAGTATATAAGCAATTGTTTGACAAAGTAATCAGTGCCGGCATGGATGTCCATTTCCATTCGGATGGTTTTATTAATGAAATCATACCGGATTTGATTGATATGGGAGTAAAAGTAATTAATTGTCAGGTAAATCTGATTGGCTTGGAATACGTGAAGAAGAACTTCAGAGGTAAAGTGTGTTTCCGGACAGACTTGGATCGTCAACATGTGTTACCATTTGGAACTCCTAAGGAAGTCGAAATGCATATTCATGAAGTGTTTGAGCATTTAGGGACTCCGGATGGTGGTATCATTGCCTGTGGCGAAATAGGTCCTGATATTCCTTTGGAGAATATTCGTGCTATGTATAAGACCTTTTTGATTTATAAATATTAATGGGCTATTCAAGATCATAATCCATAAAACAAGCAGTTATTTGCTATTTTTCATAGTGATGGCTGCTTTTATACTTTGTTGCTTGAAATGGAAATATTCATACCATAAAACACAAATCTATAGATATGAAGCGAATTATATTATCTCTCTTGATTGCATTGGGAGGCTTTTTTCAACTTAGAGGACAGGATGCAAACACCTCTGTTGAGAAAGTGTACGTGGTGTTTAAAACCCATTTGGATGTCGGTTTTACCGATTTGAGCTCCGTGGTTACCCAACAGTATATAACGGAATTTATACCGAAAGCATTGGATGTGTCGGAAAAGCTACGGGCTGAGAATGCAAATGAAAAGTATGTTTGGACAACGGGGGCATGGCTGATCTGGAAATATCTCCATACAGCATCTCCTCAGGAAGTGGAACACCTGGATGCAGCTATCCGGCGTGGGGATATTGTTTGGAACTCGGTTCCTTATACATTCGAATCAGAGTCGATGAACCTGGATTTGTTTGAAACCTGTTTGTTATTGTCGCATAGGTTGGATGAGAAATACGGAAAGAAAACGATTGCGGCTAAAATGACGGACGTACCGGGGCATACACGTAGCATTGTCTCCCCGATGAACCGTGCCGGTATCCGTCTTTTGCATGTGGGGGTAAATCCGGCTAGTCCGATTCCTGCTGTACCTGAATTTTGCCGTTGGAGGGATACGGATGGAAGCGAACTGATTTTGGTTTATCAACAGGATTATGGTTCTGAAAGTATTCTTCCTGGTGGAAAATCGGTCATCTCTATCAATTTTACCAGCGATAATCACGGTCCTCACACCTATGGAGAGGTGAAGAAAATTTATGCCGATTTACAAAAACGATATCCCAATGCCCGTCTGGTTGCTTGCTCTTTCAATGAAATAACAGAAGAGCTGATAGCCATGCAAGACCAGTTGCCGGTTGTTACTTCCGAAATAGGGGATACCTGGATTTACGGCTATGGAAGTGCTCCGGTACGGATGGCGAAATTCAGGGCGTTGTCGGAACTCTATTCTAAATGGCTGCGTGAAAAGAAAATCGATAAGAACAGTGATGTGGCACTCGAATTTGCTTTGGAGTTGGGATTGATTGGCGAACATACGCAAGGGATTTATGTAAGGCCGGATCTTCCCGATTGGGATAAATTTGATGTGGATCAATTCGCATCAGCCCGTGCGACAGAACCTTTCCAAAAGATGGAGAAATCGTGGAAGGAATTGGATGATTACATTTACAGCTCGATCCAGTATCTGCCTCAAAATTTGCAGGAAGAGGCATTGGCTGAAATAAAGAAGATTGACCAGGTGGAAGTTCCTTCATTCTCGGAAAAAGCACAGCCGGTATCTGTAACCCCTTGGCATCCGGCATTGTTGAAGGGCGGGATGTTGAAGATAGAAGGTTTGTCCTATCAATTGTTTGACCACTATGATTTCGCTCGTTTTATAGACAAGTATATGCGGGATGGACAACTGTGGATTAATGATGTAATGGCTAAACCCGGTTTGGATAAAGCAAAAGCCGTAAGTGTATCTCTCACGGCGAAGGTGGTCAAACAAGAGGTGCGTAAAGAGAAACAAGGAGTACGTACAATTAGTGAACTCGTATTCCCCGAACGTCAGGACGTGGACCGTCGAGTATATCCCCAAAAGATGTATGTAGATGTGTTGGAATATAAGAACGGAAAAAAGGCAGAGGTCGCATTGACAATTAAAGATAAGCCTGCTGTCCGTTTACCGGAAGCTTATTGGCTGTCTTTTAATACGGATGGCATTCTTTCAATCGTTGCCGAAAAGCTTGGCGAACGTGTGGATCTGTTAGATGTGGTAGCAGAAGGAAATCGCCAGCAGCACGGGATCGATCATTATGTGGATCTGGTAACTACCAAGGGTACCATCCGCGTATGGAGCGAAACCGCTTTTTTAGTAAATGTGGGAGAGGCCAAAGGCATCAACTATTCGTTAGAATATCCGGATAAACAAGAGGGAATCCATTTCAACCTGAGCAACAATCTTTGGAACACCAATTTCTGTTATTGGAATGAAGGTTCGTTGACGTATCGTTTTAAGATCGAACGGATAGATTGAAAAGTGCCGTTTTTCCTAAAAACGTGAAGGTGGAGCCTGCTTTTATATTTGTAAATAGAAATAAAAAACAAATTTATATATATATGAAACGAATTGTATTATTTCTCCTGATTGCGTTGGGAGGATTTTTTCAACTCAAAGGACAGGAAGTAAATACCTCTGTCGAGAGAGTGTATGTTGTTTTCAAAACACATTTGGATGTCGGTTTTACCGATTTGAGTTCCGTGGTAACCCAACGTTATATAACGGAATTTATACCGAAAGCATTGGACGTGTCGGAAAAGCTACGTGCAGAGAATGCTAGTGAAAAATATGTTTGGACAACAGGGGCGTGGCTGATCTGGAAATATCTCCATACGGCATCACCCCAGGATGTGAAACGCCTGGAAGCTGCTATCCGGCGAGGAGATATCGTTTGGAATTCGGTTCCCTATACGGTCGAATCGGAATCGATGAACCTGGATTTGTTTGAAACCTGCCTGCTATTGTCGCATAAGCTGGATGAAAAATACGGAAAGAAAACGATTGCTGCTAAAATGACGGATGTGCCTGGACATACACGCAGTATTGTGGCCCCGATGAGCCGTGCCGGTATCCGTTTCCTGCATATAGGCGTGAATCCGGCTTGCCCGATTCCTTCTGTACCGGAGTTTTGCCGTTGGAGGGATACGGATGGCAGTGAACTGATTTTGGTTTATCAGCAGGATTATGGCTCTGAGAATGTACTACCGGATGGAAAATCGGTAATCTCGATCAATTTTACCGGAGACAATCACGGTCCTCACTCCTATGAAAAGGTGAAGGCTATTTATGCCGATTTACATAAACGCTATCCGAAGGCTCGTCTGATAGCCTGCTCTTTCAATGAAATAGCGGAGGAACTGATCGCCATGCAGGATCAGTTGCCGGTTGTTACTTCCGAGATAGGGGATACCTGGATTTACGGCTATGGAAGTGCCCCGGTGCGGATGGCGAAATTCAGGGCGTTGTCGGAACTCTATTCCCGGTGGTTGCGTGAAAAGAAAATAGATAAAAACAGTGATGCAGCACTCGATTTTGCATTGGAGCTGGGATTGATAGCCGAACATACGCAGGGGGTCGATGTGAAAACCCACCTTCAGAATTGGGACAAGTATGATATGGATCTTTTCCTTCCGGCACGCTCTACCGCGCCTTTCCAAAAGGCGGAGGCATCGTGGAAAGAATTGGATGACTATATTTATAACGCGATCCAGTATCTGCCTCAAAATTTGCAAGATGAGGCATTGGCTGAAATGAAAAAGATTGACCGGGTGGAAGCTCCTTCGTTCACGAAGAAAGCGAAAGCGACCTCTTCTACTCCTTGGCAGGCATCGGTTTTGAAAAACGGTGCGTTGAAGATCGAAGGATTGTCTTACCAGATGTGTGATGCCAATGATTATAAAAACTATCTGGACAACTACTTGCGTGCTCATTACGGATGGGCTTTGGCAGATATAGGCAAGCCGGGACTGGATAAATCGAAAGCCGTAAGCGTTTCTCTTCCCGCGCAGACTATCAAACAGGAGATCCGTAAAGATAAAAAAGGGATACGGACAGTCAGCGAACTTGTTTTCCCGGAGCATTCGGGTGTCGACCGGCGGGTATATCCGGAGAAGATGTATGTGGACGTATTGGAGTATAAGAACGGGAAAAAGGCAGAAGTTGCATTGACTATCCAAGGGAAACCCGCTGTCCGTTTGCCGGAAGCCTATTGGTTGTCTTTCAATACGGATGATATCCTTTCCATCGTGGCGGAAAAAGTCGGTGGGTGTGTCGATTTATTTGATGTGGTGGAAAAGGGGAATCGCCAGCAGCACGGAATCGACCGTTATGTGGATCTGGTGACTTCATCCGGAACTGTCCGTATATGGAGTGAAGCCGCTTTTCTTGTCAATGTAGGCGAAGCAAAGGGGATAAACTACTCATTGAAATATCCAGCCAAAGAGGGAGGCATTCATTTTAATCTGAGTAATAATCTTTGGAATACAAATTTCTGCATGTGGAACGAGGGCTCGTTGACCTATCGTTTCACAATCGAACAAATCGATTGATAATTGTCTTGTACTAGCTCCACCTGTTCCTTTTCGTTGAGGAACGTGTGGAGTTAATTGAAAATATATAAACTTATGAAACTTGTAAAGAGGATAGAAATACTTTTTTTGTGTGTGATAAGTAGTTTAACCGGTTTTTCTCAAACGAAACCTGTTTATCAGGATGCAACCCGGCCGATGGAAGAACGTATCGAGGATGCTTTATCCCGTATGACGGTAGAGGAGAAGGTGAGACTGTTGCATGCTAATGGCGGATATCGTTCTTGGGGTGTTCCCCGTTTGGGAATACCGGATAATAACCCCACGGACGGACCGGTCGGATTGCGTCCGGAAATGGAGTGGAGCAACTGGAACAATGCCCATGCAAACAACGATTCCTGTACGGCTTTCCCTTCTACGATTTGCTTGGCTGCGACTTGGAATCCGGAAATGGGGGTATTGTTTGGCAAGGCATATAGCGAGGAAGCGTTATACCGGAACAAGAATATCATCTTGGGGCCGGGCGTGAATATTTTCCGTACGCCGATGAATGGCCGGAATTTCGAGTATATGGGAGAAGATCCTTATCTGGCTTCCAAGATGGGCGTTTCCTATATCCAGGGCGTTCAGTCGAACCATGTGGCTGCCTGTGTGAAGCATTTTGCGGTGAATAATCAGGAAACCAATCGCAATAGCATCAATACGCTTGTCGATGAAAGAGCGTTGCATGAAATCTATCTGCCTGCATTTAAGGCGGCGGTTCAGGAAGGAAAAGTCTGGACGGTGATGGGGGCTTACAACCAGTATAATGGGCAGCATTGTTGTCATAACAAATATCTGTTGGAGGACATTCTTCGTAAGGAATGGGGGTTTGATGGCGTGCTGTTGTCTGATTTTGGTGGGACGCATAATACGGAGGAAGCCATTTTCAATGGGTTGGATCTGGAGTATGGGACACGTTTGGGTTCTGCCGAAGCGTTTAACAAGTATTATTTGGCCGATCCTTATCTGAAACTGATCCGTGAGGGGAAAGTGGGAGAGAAGGAGCTGAATGAGAAGGTCAGACGTATCCTGCGCATGATGTACCGGACCAATATGTCGGCCGACCGTCCTTGGGGATCGTTGGCTTCGGCAGAGCATATCGAGGCGGCCCGTCGGATAGCCGAAGAGGGAATTGTCTTGTTGCAGAATAAAAAGAATATGCTTCCGTTAAATCCGGCGAACTTGAAGAAGATACTGGTTGTTGGCGAGAATGCCGTTCGGACAACTGCCAATGGCGGTGGTTCGTCTGAAGTGCAGGCTAAATATGAAGTAGTACCCTTGGAAGGTATTCGTAATTGGGTGGGCCGGCAAACGGAAATTGTGTATCAAGCTGGTTATTCTTCCCGGAAAGGGGTGTCGGCAGACAGTTTGAAGAGGGAAGCCGTTCAGGCGGCCAAAGAGGCTGATGCGGTCGTGTTTATAGGTGGTCTGGCGAAAGAGGAAGGATTGGATAGCGAAGGGGCTGACCGGAAATCGTATGAACTTCCTTATGGTCAAAATGACTTGATATCGGCATTGGCCGACGCTAATCCGAGGTTGGTGGCCGTAATGATTAGCGGGAATGCCTATGCAATGCCTTGGCTCAAGGAGGTACCGGCTATTCTTCAGGCTTGGTACGGTGGAACGGAGAGTGGTAATGCTATCGCTTCGGTTCTTTTTGGAAAGACGAATCCTTCCGGTAAATTACCCTTTACTTTCCCGGCTCGTTTGGAAGATAATGCCGCTCATGCTATGGGGGCTTATCCCGGGGATGGAAAGACGGTCGAGTATAAAGAGGGTATTTGGGTCGGTTATCGGTGGACTGAAAAAGAAAAGATCCAACCGCTTTTCGCGTTTGGCCATGGGTTGAGCTATACAACGTTCAAGTATGGGAAAATATCTCTAAGCAAGGAGGTTATGAATGAGTCTGACCAGCTGGTCGTGACAATTCCTGTGACCAATACCGGTTCTTGTGAGGGAGCGGAAACCGTTCAATTGTATATCAACGATCAAAAGGCATCCTTGCCTCGTCCGGTAAAAGAATTGAAAGGGTTTCGGAAAGTCAGGTTAACACCCGGTGAAACTTGTAATGTCTCTTTTGTCGTGGATAAGGAATCGTTGAGCTATTATGATCCGGTAAAACATGGCTGGGTGGCTGAACCGGGGAAATTCCAGGCATTGGTCGGTTCGGCTTCGGATGATATAAAAGCTAAAGTTATCTTTGAATTGAAATAGATATGAATGTAAAAAGCACATACGTAATGTTGTGTTGTATGCTTCCTTTTTGGGTGAAAAGTCAGCCAATGGAAGAATATAATACAAAGGTAAGAGAGGTCATTGTGATTTGTAAGACCCATTTTGATATTGGTTACACGCATCGGGTGAATGATGTGGTCAATTATTATCAGACAGAGATGATTGACAGGGCCTTTAAAGTGATGGATGCTTCCGGTGATTTGCCGAAAGAACAGCAATTTGCCTGGACACTTCCCGGGTGGGTTTTGTCAAAGACGATGGAGGATTGGAAGGGGCAAACCCCGGAACGCAGGCAAAAACTGGATAATAAACTAAAGTCCGGGCAGATTGTGCCTCATGCATTACCATTTACCATGATCTCTGATTTTTGTGGTCTGGAAGAAATGGCACGTGGATTGAATTTTTCATCGGCTTTATGTCGTAAATATAATTTGCCGTTATCCTATTCCGGCAAGATGACGGATGAACCTTCACACACGGGAGCCTTGGCGACAGTATTGGCTCATGCGGGTGTAAAGTTTTTACATATCGGCTGTAACTGGCCCAGCGGATTTGTGAAAACGCCGGGATTGTTCTGGTGGGAGGGACCAGACGGTTCAAGGGTCTTGACCTTGTATTCGGCCAGTTACGGAACAAACTGTGCAGTGTGTCCTAAAGGATGGCAAGGACCGAATGATCCGATGATGGGAGTAAACCTGATGCCGGCAAAAGATTGGCCTTATGCGGTTTGGCCGGCTATCTTGGTGACAGGTGATAACTCGGGACCTCCTACGGCAGAACGGATTAAAGAACTGTTTCAGGAGATAAAAGAGAAAATGCCGGATGTGAATGTGCATATGGGAACGATGGATGACTTTTATGAAGCCCTAATGAAAGATAATCCGCAATTGCCTGTCGTTAAATCCGCCATGCCGGATACATGGATACACGGTATAATGAGTGATCCGGGAGGAGTCCGTTTGTCGCGGGAAGTGCATCCGCTTATCAGTTCGGCTGAAGTATTGAATACTCAATTGGGTGTTTGGGGTGTTCCGGTTGCTTCAATGTCGAAAGATATTGCAACGGCTTATGAGAAAATGGCGTTGTATGGGGAGCATACGTGGGGCGGCTCAAAATCAGTGAAGGCTTATGGCGAGGCTTTCGAAAAGTTACCTGCAGATGAATATAAGGATCTCGAAGCATCCTGGGAGGATAAGACCGGGTATATTCGTGATGCGTCGGATATCGTTCAGGGAATAACCCAGTCGAACCTGTATTCTTTAGCAACGAATGTTACATGTAAAAAGAATTCTTTTGTCGTGTATAATCCGTTACCGTGGAAACGTTCGGGAGTGGTAGAAATAGATGGTAGGAAAATATATGTGAAGAACATCCCTTCCAGCGGTTATCAGGTTATTCCTGTAAAATCAATGGATAAGGGAGGGCATGAGCAATCGGGAAATTCGATAGAGAATGATTATTATAAAATAACTTTTGATCCTGCAAAAGGTTGTATAGTTTCTTTGTTTGATAAAAAGACGGGTCGGGAATGGGTTGACAAAAAGGCTGATCTTGGTTTCGGACAATATCTGAATGAACGATTTACATTTGAGCAGGCATTGGATTATACCCTGGCTTATCAGCAGGGACGTGCGGGGGATTGGCCTCATCCGGGAATACACAAGCCCGGAATGATATCGGAAAAAGAGGTCCCTTATCGTGCTGCGTCTCCGAAAGATGGTAATCTGAAAATATCGGGGGATAGTTATGTCCAAATGGCAGAATTATTGATGCCGTCAGATAAATCCCGTCATCTTCCGGCTTCTATACTTCGTATATCTTTATATAAAGATCAGCCTTACATGGATATGGAAGTTGTTATACAGGGAAAAGAAAAAGATAACTGGCCGGAGGCGGATTGGCTTTGTTTGCCTTTCCGGATCGATCGTCCGGAATTCAATGTGTACCGGCAGTTAGGTGTGATGAATCCGGCAACCGATATTCTTCCGGGAGCAAATCACCATTTATATACAGCAGAACATGGTCTAACCATTACCGGTACGGATGGAGCCGGTATTGCCGTATGTCCGCTAGATCATCCGTTGATCAGTTTGGGTGTTCCCGGATGCTGGAAATGTTCAGACGATTACGTACCGGAACAGCCGGTTGTTTATCTTAATTTATATAATAATCAGTGGAATACTAATTTTCGCTATTGGTATCCCGGCACGTGGAGTTCACGTGTTCGTATCTGGACGGTTGAAAAAGGCACTACTCCGGAAGAAAGATCCCGATTGTTTATGACTTCGGCATTGGAAGCACGTAATCCGTTACAAGCTATACTTGTAAAGGAAAAGAGAGGAAATCTGCCTGCTGTTCAATCGGGACTGGAAGTATCTCGCCCGGGAGTGACTGTCACTGCTTTTGGTGCGGATCCGGACGGGAATACTGGAACGTTGTTACGCGTTTGGGAACAGGCCGGAGTTTCGGGGAAACTGATGATAACATTGCCAAAAGGAATGAATACTTCAGTGGCAGTACCGGTAAATTTACGTGGGGAAAAGAAAGGAGAACCTATTCCCGTTAAATCCGGAAAGTTTGAATTGGAATTGGGTGCTTATGCGCCAGCCAGTTTTATATTGGAATAATGTATCTGCGGCAGAGGCGGTTTTGTAACAGTCCATGCCAATAGTTTTACAGCCTGAAATTCTGCCTCCTGAACTCCAACGGCGAAAGCCCCATTACATTGGAGAATGTGCGGGAGAAATATTGGGACTCTTTAAAACCGAGCTTGTGAGCGATCTGATTCACCTTCATATCTGTCTGGATCAGTAACTTGCAGGCTTTGTTTATTTTCATACGTGTGAAATAATCCATAGGGGAGTGGCCTGTCTCCTTAACGAATTTGCGGTAGAAGTATGATTCCGAATATCCGCAGAAATTAGCGAAATCGGCCAGCTTGAGGTTGTTTTCGATATTATCGTTCATGAAATGTACGACACGGTTCATCACATTTTCAGAATACTCTTTTGGGCGGAAGTTATTCCGGTAGACATCGATGAACAGGAAAGAACCCAGGAAATGGGCAAAACACAGATTGGCGTAATGCATATGATCCATAGAGGTACTTTCGTTCAGCGTAAAGAAAATCTCCTCAAACAGGTCGAGCCGTTCTTCAATGCGTGACTGGGCGGAAGGAGAGACCGTCGTCGGCTTATCGAAACGGCTGGAGAAAAGAGGGGCTTTGCTTCCCCGGAAATGAATCCAGTAGATCGTCCAGGGACTGGTCTCATCGGCTCCGTAAGCATGCGGGATATTCCGGGGCAGGATAATGAACTGGTTAGCCTCCAGATTTTGCCGTTTCCCGTACAACTCTATCCAGCCGCATCCTTCCTTACAATAGATGAAAAGAAACTCATCGCACCCGGTTGGTCGGTTGATATAATGATGGGAAGCCCTTGAGAAGTATCCCATCGAATAAAGATACAAGTCACCTGTCAGTGGACTATCTTCCATCAGATTGATCATCGGGATAGGAAGATAGATGAAACGTTCACCGGAAAATCCTAGTTCTACTTTTGCCATTTTTCATGTATTTCGCTATTCACAGTATAAAATAAGCAATAATAATCCACAAATAAGACAAGATTTTGCTATTTTTTATAGGTTGGTAGGACTTTATATTTGTAACTTACTTAAAGTGTGGCCTACAATAAGGGGAGATCGTATTAGGCGACACTAAAGTAAATCCGATCCGGAAAGGGATATGGAATAGGAGTGATGCAATGTTTTTATGCTAAGAGCGTGTAGCAGGACAGATTTTGTTTATCTTTATCATTTGTTAGTGTATTATTATGAAGGAGAGCACCGAGATACAAACGTTTAACCATCTGTTTACTAATTACAAAGGACGGTTTACCCACTTTGCGAGGACGTATGTGGATGATGAAATGACGGCGGAAGATATTGCTGTCGAGAGTTTAATGTATTACTGGGAAAACAGGAAGACATTGGATGATCATTCGAATATTCTGGCTTATATCCTGACGGTAGTTAAACACAAATGTCTGGATCATTTGCGCAGGATGCGTACCCGGGAGGATTTTGTAGAATACCTGCAGGAATATGAAACCCGCAGGCTGAATTTACGTATTGCTACCCTGGAAGCTTGCAATCCGGAAAGGATATTTTCCGACGAACTCCAGAGTCTTGTCGACAAGGCGCTGGCTTCACTTCCCGAACAGACACGTGATGTTTTTATCAGAAGCCGTTACAATAATCAAAGTCATAAAGAAATTGCCGAAGCGTTGGGTATCTCTACAAAAACAGTCGAGTTTCATATCACCAAGGCTTTGAAAGTATTGCGTGTCGCCTTGAAAGATTACCTGCCCGTATTTTTGTATTTACTGATGAAATAAAAGACTAATCAGGTTTATTTGAAGTATTCTGCAAAATAAATCACTTTTCCACTAGGGATATCTTCCTGCTAAACGCTTAATAAATAGAAAGGCGAAAAAATGGAGAAAAAAACATTATATAGATATTTTGAAGGTATAGCTTCCCGTGAAGAAGAGGAGGCTGTTTATCACTGGTTGGATACTACTCCTGCCAATGAGAAGGAATTGCTTAGGGAACGTGAGTTTTTTGATGCAATGATTCTGGCAGGAAGTGCTGAAGACGTTAAAGGAAAGGAGGAAGGGGAACAGAAACGGAAACGGAAACGTTCCGGATTCCGGATACATTCTTTCGCGCGTGAAATGTTGAAGGTGGCTGCTGTGGTAGTCATAACGGTTGCTTGCGGGCTGTATTTTCATTTGGCAGATAAGAAGGAGTTGTTGTCGGTGATGAACACAATCTCTGTACCCATCGGACAGCGAGTGAATCTGAAGTTGCCGGACGGTACTTTGGTCTGGCTGAATGCTTGTTCCGAGATCGTCTATCCGGCCGTTTTTTCCAGTGGAAAACGAGAAGTACGGTTGAACGGGGAGGCCTATTTTGAAGTCACACATAATGTGGAAAATCCGTTTGTTGTCCGGACAGAAAAGTGTGATATAGAAGTGTTGGGAACGAAGTTTAACGTGGAAGCTTATGCCGGTTCGGGGGATTTTTCTACAGCCTTGATGGAAGGCTCGGTGAAAGTGACGGGTAACGGCAAGTCATCCCGTTCAGTTCTTCTGAAGCCCGATCAGGAAGTCCGTTTAAAGGGTGGACGGCTGGCGGTTTCATCCATTAGCGATTATGATCATTTCCGTTGGCGCGAAGGATTGGTTTGTTTTAAGGATGTTGCATTTAATGAACTGATGACACGGTTCGAAAAATGTTACGGTATACAGATCATCGTGGAAAATAAGCATCTGAAAGAATACACGTGTAGTGGCAAATTCCGTATATCGGACGGGGTAGACAATGCGCTTCGTATTTTGCAGCGGGATGCACGGTATACGTTTGAAAGGAACGAAGACAACTCTATTATCTATATAAAATAAGTCTAATTAAAATGGAATAGCCTATGGAATAAAAAGAAAGTAGCATTAACCTTAAAAAATGCCGACAAGTGCCCCACACTCATCGGCATCTAATTAACACAATTAATAAATAACTGTATTAACATACTACAATTACAAAGATATGAATAAAAAATTCTTATCGTGGGCTTTTTATGACAAAACCCAACGATGTAAACACTTTTTCAGAATCATGAAGATAACCACTTTATTTTTATTCGTGTTGATCTTCTGTCTACATGCAGAAAATACAAATTCTCAGAATGTCAGGGTTACTATAAAAAAGAGTAATGCGGAACTTGAAAATATTCTGAGCGATATTGAAAAACAAACGGATTACTTCTTTGTGTATAACAAATATGTAAACGTAAACCGCAAGGTCTCTCTCAATCTGAACAAACGTCCGTTGGAGGAGGTTCTGGACCAGCTATTCAATGGTACAGAGGTGAAGTATACGGTGGATGGAGCTTATATTATTTTATCACCACGACAAGGGGGTGGAGATGCTGTTGCAGGAGTAGCCCAGCAAAGTCGAAGAATTACGGGAAATGTAAAAGATGCAACCGGAGAATCTGTTATTGGAGCGAATATAATCGAAGTAGGAACTACCAATGGAGTCGTAACAGATATTGATGGTGCTTTCAGCATTAATGTGCAAGAAGGTGCGACTCTTCAAATTTCATATATCGGGTATTTGTCCCAAGAGATAAAGATAGGGAAAGATACTCAGTTAAATATTATTCTTCGAGAAGATAATCAAACTTTAGAAGAGATTGTTGTAGTTGGTTATGGAACACAAAAGAAAGCGCATTTGACTGGTGCGGTAGATGTGGTCAGTTCGAAAGATATGGAAAATCGTCCGGTAACCAGTGCAAGCTCTTTATTACAGGGGCAAGTTTCCAGTATTACATTCAGTACTCCGAATGGTGGAAATACGCCGGGGGCAACACCAACATTGCAGATACGTGGTCAGGCTGCATTATCAGGGACGACTCCTCCGTTAGTCGTAATTGATGGAATTCCATCGGAAATGAATGATTTTAATGCTTTGAATCCGACGGATATAGAAAGTGTCTCTGTCTTGAAAGATGCCGCTGCTGCCGCTGTATATGGAGCGCGTGCTCCGTATGGAGTGTTAATGGTGACAACAAAAATGGGACGTAGGAATGAAAAAGTGTCTGTTAATTATTCCGGTAATTATGGTATCGTTTCTCCGACTCGTATGCCTAAGATGGCTGATTCGTATACATTCGCCCTAATGAAAAACCAGGCTATGCTGAATACCCGTTATCCGGCTCATTTTTCTGATGAAAAGCTGGATTTGATTTTGGATAACATTAATAATCCGGGCAAATATACATCTTATGATTTGAATCCGGGTGAAGGTAATACCTGGGGGTGGGGTAATAACTCGTATGAAAATAATGATTATATCGATATCTGGATGCGTTCATCATTCCGTCATCAGCATGATTTGTCTGTAAAGGGAGGTGGTGAAAAAACATCATTCTTTGTTTCTGCCGGATATGTGTATCAGCCAGGTGTTTTTGAGTTTGTAGAAGATATTGATAACTATTCTCGTTTTAATGTGAATGGTGGGATAGAAACAGATGTGACGGATTGGTTTAAACTAACTTATCGTTCACGTTATTCATATTCAGCCATGAAGGAACCTTGTTTTGAGTACAACTGGGGACGGCAGGCTGTCTATGATTTTGCCTATGGGGCATGGCCTGTAACGCCTGTTAAGAATCCGGATGGTTATTATAATGAAGGGAATAGAATAGGTACAGGACTGGGAGCCGGAAATAGACGTGATCTGCAGCATCGGGTTGATAATATTTTGGCATTTGATATTAATCCGACCAAAAACTGGACAATCCATGTCGATGGAACATGGCGTATGTATTTTCAGGATTATCAAACACATAGAAAACCTGTTTATGGAGCACGTCCATCGGGAGATATGTTTCTATTTGGAGGTACGGAATCTTCTTTGGCTAAACAAACTGGTATGAACCAATATTGGACGATACAGGGATATACTGCCTATGAACAGAAAATAAAAGACCATACTTTCCGGTTGCAGATAGGTGCCCAGGTAGAAGAACAATCTTATCGCGAATTGTCTGGTACCGCTCAGGAGTTGTTTGTTCCGGATTTAGATGCTGTAGCGATAGCTCAAGGACAAAGAACTTTTAATGACAAAATAAATGATTGGGCAGTAGCCGGATTCTTTGGACGACTGAACTATAATTATAAAGAACGCTATCTATTGGAGTTGAACGGACGCTATGATGGTTCCGGACGATATTCCAGTGGTAATCGCTGGGGATTTTTCCCGTCAGTATCTGTCGGTTGGAATATGAGCGAAGAAACTTTCTGGCAAAATATCAAACCGGTAGTGAATGCTTCAAAATTGAAAGCATCATATGGAACATTGGGTAATCAGGGAAATTCAGCCGGATATATACATATTCCTACCATGGAAGTGGGTGATCAGGCGAATTGGATTATCGATGGTAAACGTTATCCATACGTGAAAACTCCGGCTATTCTGAATATGTTGAGAACATGGGAAAAGATTACAACACTGAATGTTGGGTTAGAGCTTAAATTCTTAGATAACAGGCTGTCTGCCGAAGTTGATTATTTCAATAGAAAATCATGGGATATAATTGGACCGGCAACTCCGAAGGCGGCAGTGTTGGGAACAAGTGCTCCTGAAATAAATAATGCAGAGTTTGTGACAAAAGGTTGGGATTTGCAGGCAACATGGCGTGATATGATTAATTCTGACTGGGATTATAGTATTGGAGTAACTCTGTCGGATGCAAAGAGCAAGATTACAAAATATAATACGAAATCAAATTCTTTTGGGCAGAATTCTGACGGTAGTGAGAAATGGTATGTTGGTAAAGAATTTGGCGAGATCTGGGGATATAAGGCGGATCGTCTCCTGACTAAAGATGATTTTGATGCGGATGGTAAACTGAAAATAGATCAGAGCCAGATTAATGCGAATTGGTTCCCGGGAGATGTGAAGTATGAAGATTTGGATGGAGACGGAAAGATAACAACAGGTAATAGTACGGTAGAAGAACCTGGAGATTTACGTAAAATAGGAAATTCAACTCCGAGGTATCGTTTTGGACTGAACCTTGCAACTGGTTATAATTTCAGAAAAGCCGGACGTCTGGATTTGTCGCTGTTCTTTGAAGGCGTTGCTAAAAGAGATCTGTTTATGGGCAGTACTTATTTTTACTGGGGATCTAGTGTCGGTAATTCTTATTCCGTATCCATTTATGAAGGAAAACATATGGATTTTTACAGGGATGAGACTTCTGCTCCCAGGTTATTGGAATATATGGGGATGAATACGGACGCCTATTTTCCAAGGCCTTATGATTCTTACGAAGGAGGAAAGAACTTCCAGACGAGCACGAAATATCTGGTAAATGGAGCGTATGTAAGGTTGAAGAATTTACAGATAGCCTATACTCTTCCTCGTGAGATTCTTCAGAAAGTACGAATGGCTAATTGCCGTGTGTATTTCTCCGGTGAAAACTTGTTTGTGTTATCGGCATTGCCTTCTTACATAGATCCTGAATTTGTTGGGGGAGGAAGAATGTATCCACAACAGGCTGTATATTCTTTTGGTGTTAATATAGGATTCTAATAGTAAAAGATTTAAGATATGAAAAAGATAAAATCAATAAATAAGATCGTAGGACGCTTATTATGCATTTCTACCGTGACGATGCTATTCTCTTCCTGTGAAAGTTTTCTGGATAGGGAACCATTGGACCAGGTTTCACAAGCAACTTTCTGGAAAACTCCGGAACAGTTGGATGCTTATATTATGGGAAAATACAGTTGGCTTCCCGGTGATTTTGGTGCATGGGGAATGGGATATTTAGTTCAAGACCAAAATTCAGATGACATGGTCGTGGGTCTCAATCACCCGGCTTGGATGAATGGAGAGAACAACACGACTCCGGTCAGTGGTGGTAATTGGAATTGGGGTGCCATTCGGGAGATAAATATGTTTTTCGACAATTATACGCTTTGTGAATCACCTTTTAGCTCGTATGAACAAACGTATGGTGAGGCTTGCTTTTTGAAAGCGTACAAATATCATGAATTGGTTCAGAATTTTGGGGATGTTCCTTGGTATTCGTCTGTGATTTCAGATACAGATGAGGAATTACTGAATAAAGCGCGTGATCCGAGGTCTTTGGTTGTGGATTCTATAATGGGTTTGATAGATCAGGCTGTTGATCACTTACAACTCCGGTCTGTAGTGGGAGTAAACAGACTCAATAAGGAAACAGCATTAATTTATAAATCCAGGGTTGCTTTGTTTGAAGCGACTTGGGCCAAATATCATGCGGGTACGCCTTCTGCTTCCGATGTAGATCCGGATACCTATTTCAAAAAGGCTATAGAAGCATATACGCAGTTTAAGCAACTATGCGGAGGATTTGAAGGCAAATTATATTCTACAGGTAATCCAGATACGGATTATTATAACTTGTTCAATCGTTTTGATTATGCGGATATTCAGGAAGTGACATTGAGTAAAAAATACTCCAGGGCATTAGGAATACCTAATAATTTGAATGTACAGGTTTGGTCTTATGGGTATTATAATTGTTCCTATACATTAGATCTCATACAGAGTTATTTATCTAAATCCGGACAATCTGTCGATATAACAAACTCTTCGGTTATACCGGGTAAGGGATGTGATTATCTTTTAAATTTGGCAAATACACTGGATCCAAGATACAGGCAGATTGTATTTACTCCTGGAGATCTTATTAATTCGGTAACAGCTGGTTTCATCGATTCTCTGTTTACTGTGCCTCAAATACATTTGTCGGAAGCAGCCAGAAATACAACAACTGGCTTTTCTCCTAAAAAATCGCATAATCCGGAAGGACCGATTATCAATCAGTCTGACCCTCTGGTTTCAGGTATAGGTTTTCGTGTTTCTGAATTATTATTGAATTATGTGGAAGCTTATGTTGAATTGCATGGAGCATTTCCTGACTTATCCGATAACATTGATCTGATTCGTAAACGTGTCGGTATGCCGACATTAACGGAGGTAAAACCTGTTGTTGAAAAATGGTGGCCTGATTATGGATACCCTATCTCTGATAACTTAGCAATAATCAGGCAGGAACGCCGGGTGGAATTAGCCGGAGAAGGTTTACGTTCAAATGATTGGAAAAGGTGGAGGGCTCATAAGCTGTTTGACGGAAAACGTCCGAGAGGTTTCCGTTTCGATCAATCTGATTATGATAAGATCGGGGTACAACCGAATGTACAACTCGATGAAGAAGGTTACATTGATCCGTATAAAGTGAGCTTGAATGGTGGAGGTTTCCATTTCAAACCTGAAAGAGATTATTTAAGCCCTATACCATTAAATGAGCTTTTGATAAATCCGAATTTGAAACAGAATCCTGGTTGGGATTCTCCAAAGTGATAGTTCTTAGAGCATAGTAGTTCGGGGAAAATTAGAGTCTTGATTTTCCCCGTTCTTTTATACCTGGATAACAAAAGTATATTTTGTGGATGGCAACGAACTCGAAAAGGAGGAATTAGATATAATGAGAAGAGTAGAAAAATGGTGTCGTAAACTATAAATGGAAATAGGATGAAAAAGAATTTAGTGATAGTATCAGGAGTTATCCTGTCTTTATTATCCGGAGGAATAACAGCTCAAACCCTTCCCGATGGATATAGTAAAAAACTAAAAGGTGCTAAAGTATCGGTTGTCGGTGATACCCTAATCGCCTCGACCGGGAAGATCGAACGTAAATGGTGTTGGAATAAAACCGGATTGAAAACAATCTCCATAAAAGACCTGTCGTTGAATCAAGAATGGGGAAAGGAGAGACCTGAGATTACTTGCGACTGGAATCTGCCGGGGGCTATCAATCCCAATTCGCAGGCAACCTTTGTGTCTTTGGAAGCGCGTAAGAGTGATGATGATGGCTTTATCAATCCCCATTTGGAATTGATAACCCATCTTCGCTATGATTCTGCCCGGCTGGAGATACAGCATGTTGTATGGGTTTTCCCGGATGCGCCGGGGATTCGTACGCAATTGCGTGTGAAGGCGATGGATGGTTTTAATCCGGAAGGTCTGCCGGAAAAGGAAACGACGCGGAATTATTTCGGGCATACCCTGTCGGTTCCCAGCGGTCAGACGGAATATGTACCGTTGGATTTCTCGGTCAAGAACGAACGCCTCTATTGGGGCTATTACAATAACCCGGGGTCACGCCACGACCAAAGTCGGGATATGCTGAAAGAGGAACGGGTAGTGGGTTATCCGGTCTTTCAGGACGAAGATATAAATTGGGCGAGTGGTGTCGGTGTCGATTACGACGGGAACGGTGTTTGTGTAGTGAAAGAATCCCATAAATGTGTCAATCAGCAAGGACATAATACCGGAAGTTTCTATGCCGGTCCGAAAGGGCTTTCGGTAACGGGATGGGGCTTGCAGCCGAAAGAGATCGTGACGGATCGTTTCCGTGAGTGTTGGGCGACGTGGACGATTGTCTATGAAGGTGGAAACGATGGTATGCAGCTTGCCTTGAAACGTTTCGACCGTGCCCGCTATCCGGTTTTTCCGGAGCGCGACATCATGATCATCAATGATACTTGGGGACCGGCCGATCCGGGTGGCGCGCAGTTCGCGAAAGAGGATTATCTACTGAAAGAAATACCTCTCTTGGCAGATTTGGGCGTAGACGTGTTGCGCATCGACGATGGTTGGCAGATCAATCCGTGGGGCGGTGAAAAGGAGGTCTTTCTTCCCAGCTATCCGGATCAATGGAAAAACATCAAGGCGGCTTGTGAAAAGAACAAGGTGGATCTGGGATTGTGGATCGCCATCCGACGTGCGAAGCAAAAAGACCTATTATGGAATCTGGAAGATGCGAATGTGGTGACTTGGAAAGTCGATTTCGACCATCTGAATAACCGGGAGGCTTTCGAGAACCGTTTTAAGAACATCCGTGAGATCATGAAGCGTCGTTGGATGAAAACACAGTTCTCTTTCTGTCCGGAATATGACGATCCCCGTTATGGCTGGTATTATGCGAAGGAATATGGCAGTATCTATTTCCAGAACATACAGGAGGCACTCCCCGAACATTTGATCATGGTGCCCTATCATGTGTTGCGTCAACATTGGCTGATGAGTAAATATTTTAACAGTAACAAGTTGCAGGTATTACTCCAAAATCCGAAGCGGGTCGATACACGGTATAGCGATGCCGACAAGCACGGGCATGGGTATTGTTTTGCCATGGGATTGCCGTTTATCCCGGTCTTTTTCCAGAGTGCACAATACTTGGACGAAGCTGGCCGTCAGGAGTTGAAGTCACTGATAGCTCTTTATAAGGAGCACCGCAAGGAGATGTTCGATTGTTATAGTTTCCCGATCGGGGAGACCCCGACGAATGAGGCTTGGGCCGGTTTCCAGTTTATCAATGACAAACAGGATGGTGGATACTTCTTGCTGTTCCGTGAGTTGCACAACCAGCAGCCAGCCCATGAAATCCGTTTGAAGTTTTTGGCAGGAAAGAAATTGGGCATAACAGATATTCGGACAGGAAAGACATTTACCAAACAGGTATCACCGGATGGCATGTTGGAGTTTGAAATCGGGAGTCCGGCAGACTATTCATACTTGAAGTATAAGGTATTAGAATAGAAGGGAGAGGAAAAGTTTTTTTAATATCTACAATATCTACAACTATGCTTTTAGGGGTATGAAAAACAAACTAGTTGTAGATGGTTGTAGATAGGAAAGTATCTACAATTATTTAGCTGTATCTACCACTGTATGTGGATATTTTATCTTTCTATTTTACTTTTGGGTGCGTTCTTGAAAAGCTATGGATAAAGGAATAAGGTAGTGAAAATAGTTTTCTGCCTAGGAAACTAAAGTTTTGTCAGCAGGAAACTTTAGTTTTCCAAGCGCAAAACAAAAGTTTCCTTAGGGGAAAACTACTTGGGCGTATGGTAGTAGGAGGACGGACTTGGTAGATGGAAGATGATTTGTTTTACAAAAAAATGGCTGAAAAGTGGCAAATAGTGGTAGATAATACGGAAATATGGTAGATGCTTTTTTATCTACAACTGTTTACAACTATATTATAAACAGTTTATTATGGTGATGATTGTAGATGTTGTAGATAAATGAATTAAATAATAGTTTGGATAAAATAGTAATGGAAGAGTTATGAGATCGTGTATTAATTTGATTTTGTTGGCAGGAATGAATGTCATGTTGGCCAACGCCCAATCTTTAAAACCGGTGTCCGGGGATATTATCCCGTTCATTAGTAGTTATGAGGGAACACAGGTGAAGAATAAAACCTCGTTATCTCTTCAAACGCAAGAGAATATACAGACAGGTAGCCATGCGGGTTGGAAAATGACTGTGCATAAGAAGTCTGTCCCCAACGAACCCGATGCAACCGACTATGAACTCACTTGGAAATTAGAAAAAGGCCATGCGGATGATATTGTCGTGGGGGTTGACTTTGCTTTCCGGGACTGGTCGGCCGACAATTATGTGTTTGTTCCCGCTATCGTCTATGATGGAAACCGTTTCGATGTCAAGAATATCGGCTATCCTCCTTACTGGTATGACAAGAGCGAGTGGCGGAAAGATATGCCGACGACGACCACGGTTCAGCCAACCTTGGGCAAGAAGGGAAGCGGTGCCGCCAAAATAGAGCTGACAACCGGGAATGCGTCCACCCCCTTGATGGCCTTTTATGCACCGGACAAGAAAAAGGCTTGGATGGTACAAACAACCCAAGGAAATAACAATGGCAACCACGGTTTGACGATTGCTGAAAATGACACAAAGACGGAAAGTGTCTTTACGATCACTTCGCCTGCCGTGCGTGAGAAACGGGCTGTTGGAGCCGGATTTGCTGCATCGGGGGATGAAGCGGCAGATTACAAACAAGGGGATACCGTCTCTATCCGTTTCCGGGTATATACCTTTCCGGCAAAGAGCTTGAACGATCTGTACCAACGTTTCTTGAAAGCACGGAAAGGATATAATCCGGTAAACCGTCGGGAGGATCTTCCGTTTAGCGAGGCTTGGAAACTGGTGAATAACCTGTATCAGACGGAGCGTTGGGATGAAGATATCGATATGTATTGGCTGAGTAAAGTTGGAGGTAATCCCAGTTGGAATTTTATCTGGCAACTGGGATGGGTCGGGGGTGGCCAGAATACCTTGCCGATCATGATGAAGGGAGGAGAACAAGGAAGAGAACGGTCGAAGAAGAATATAGAGGTGATTATTTCCAAAAGCCAGGCACGTTCGGGTTTGTTCAATGCCTACGGGAATGGGAAGGAGTTTGTCAGCTTCGGTTATGGATCTCCTTTAAAGAACAATGAATCGTTGGTTCGTTCGCAAGGCGACTGGTTGTATATGGCGCTTCGCCAGTTCGATTATTTGGAGTCGGAAGGGGAGGTTGTTCCGGCACACTGGAAGTCGGCTATGCAGAAACAGGCAGATGCGTTTACCCGGATGTGGGACCGCGAAGGACAGTTCGGGCATTTTGTAGATGTAGAGACCGGAGACATCTGTATCGGTAATTCAACGGCAGGCGCGATTGTTTGTGGCGGCCTGGCTTTGGCGTCGCAGAGGTATTCGAATCCGAAATACTTGGAAGTTGCCAAACAGGCAGGACATAAATACTATACCGATTATGTCCGGAAGGGATATACCACCGGAGGACCGGGCGAGATATTGTCTACACCGGATAGTGAGTCCGCCTTCGGGCTTTTTGAAGCTTACATGGCGCTTTATGAAGTGACCGGCGACAAGGAATGGCTCACCTATTGTTCGGAGTTATTGCCTATTTGCGCCAGCTGGACGGTCTCTTATGATTTCCGTTTCCCCTCTCAGTCTGAAATGGGTAAGATAGATGCCCGTTCGTGCGGCGCATTCTGGGCAAGTGTAGCTAATAAACACGGTGCTCCAGCGATTTGTACCTGGTCAGGCGATTGCCTGTTGAAATATTATCGGGCAACCGGCAACCGGTATGCGTTGGATTTGTTGACGGATATAGCCCACGGAACAACCCAATATATCAGCAGGGCAGATCGTCCTATCGGGAACATGCCTCCGGGAGGTTCTTGCGAACGTGTCAACCTGAGCGATTGGGAAGGAAAGGAGAATGTCGGTGGCAGCATCTTCGGCTCTTGCTCTTGGGTAGAGTGCGCGATGGCGTTGACGGTGACGGAAATCCCCGGTATCTATGTGCAACCGGATAAAGATGTATTGGCGGTATTCGACAATATCCAGGCAGAAAGAGTTAAATCGGAGAAAGGACGTTATGTGCTGAAACTGACGAACCCTACCCGTTTCCCGGCAGAGGTAACGATATTTAGTGAAACGGGTAAGGAAGCAAGGATACCCCTGTCCGGTTTCTTCGGAAAAGAAAAGCGAACAGTCTCTTTGTCTCCGGGGGAAGTGCAGGAGGTTGTGGTTTTGTAATAATAGTATACCGATTTAGCAATAATATGCTATTTTTTGATAAAGGCAATGATGTTAATTTTGCATCAGACATTAATTGGGGATATCATGAAAAATTATTTAATAGTCGGAGGAGTGGCGGTAATGTCGCTACTCCTTTCGTGTCAAAAGGGGCCGCTGATATTGGCCGATCAGGGACAGAGTGAGTATGTGATTGTTGTTTCGCCAAAGGCAACCGAGAGTGAGCAACATGCCGCCCATGAGTTTAGCCGGCTGTTGGCATTGAGCAGCGGTGTTATCCTCCCGGTGGTTTTGGATACGGAAGCCGGAAGAAGACATGAAATCCTTATTGGTGCTTCGCAACGTACGGACATAGATACGGTGCCGCTTGGAGAGGACGGTTTTACGATTCGGACGGAGGGATCGCGATTGGCGATTGTCGGTGGCAAGGACAAAGGTACACTTTATGGGGTTTATTCGTTTTTCGATCAATATCTCGGCTATCGTTGCCTGTCGTCGAAGGTGTTGGATTATCCGAAACTGAAACAAGTGGAGGTCGGAAAAATAGATGATACGCAAGTGCCTGTTAATCAATTTCGGGATACGCATTACCGTGATGCGTTTGATCCATTCTATTCGGATTGGCATAAAATAGATCACTGTACGTTGGACGGGGTGACAGATGGCGAATGGGGATATATGGTCCATACGTTTGAACTGCTGGTGCCGCCTTCGCTGTATTTTAAAACTCATCCGGAATATTACGCATTGATTGACGGGAAACGGAATACTTCGCAGTTGTGTCTTTCCAATCCGGATGTGTTTGATGTCCTGGTAAAGAATCTGGAAGAAGCGATGGGCCAGTTCCCGAATGCCTCTTACTGGTCGGTCAGTCAAAATGACAATTATGGGTATTGCCAGTGCGAGAAGTGTGCGGCGATGGATGAACAGGAAGGGAGCCATAGCGGTTCGATCCTGGCTTTTGTCAATCGGGTAGCCGAACGTTTTCCTGACAAGATGATCTCGACATTGGCTTATCAATATAGCCGCAAGCCGCCTCGCACGATTGTGCCGCGTGAAAATGTACAGATCATGCTTTGTGATATTGAGTCGGAACGCCAGAAGCCGATCGCAACGAATCCGGATGACGATTTCGGGGAAGACCTTCGTGCATGGGGCAAATTGACCCGGAATATCATGATTTGGGATTATGTGGTGCAATTCCGGAATCTGGTCAGCCCGTTTCCAAACTTACGCGTCTTGCAGCCCAATATCCAGTTTTTTGTAGAGAACGGTACCAATGCGCATTTCCAACAGGGCAATCGTGAAATAGGTGGTGAGTTTTACGAATTGCGCCAGTATTTGATCTCCCGCTTGCTTTGGAATCCGGATTGTGACGTGGAGGCGGAGATGGATGATTTCCTGAAGCATTACTACCGGGAGGCAGCTCCTTATATACGCCAGTATATAGATATCATACATGATGAATCGGAGGCTTCCGGCGAAAAGCTGGGGATTTTTATGAACCCGGAAGATTATAGCGAGAAAGGTTTTCTGCGTGATGAGTTGATGGAGCGTTATGAAGCTCTTTTTCAACAGGCAATGGAGGCTGTTAGCGGACAACCCGACATCTTGTTGCGGGTGAAAGTTGCCCATATGCCATTGACTTATGCCTTGTTCAATATAGCCAAGAAGCGGGGAACGTCCGAAGGCCGTTGTTTTGAGCAGGTAAATGGCAAGTGGCAGGTGCGTCCGGAGATGATCACTCGCCTGGATGAGTTCGTAGAGCTTTGCCGGAAGACTGGCGTGACCCGCCTTTCCGAATGGCATACGACTCCGGATGAATATGATGTGCAGATGCATGAGTTTTTTCAGACCATTCATTAAAAACAGATATGAAAACAAATAGCAAAACGTTACAGGTATTATTATGGATTGTCTGTAGTCTTTTTATGACCGGCTGCAGGAATATGAAGGTAAAATATGAAGGTTTTTCATCCTCACCCTCTGCTTCTATGCGATTGGTAGAAAGTGATTTGAGAAAGTACATGGCAGAGGTTCCCGGTGCCGCGAATCGGGATTACCTGTTCTGTCTGGATCAGACCATCACGGATGGCTCCTTCGGTTTTCAATTGAAAGACAATCAGGTCAGGATGTTCGGTGGTGACGAGATCGGTGTGACACATGCTTTTTATACCTTGCTGGAAGAGTTGGGCTATACGTTCGATGTGACAGGGGTATCTGTACCGGCTGTGAAGAAAGACCTATCGTTGTTGACTGATAAAAGCATTACTCCTAAAGTACGTTGGCGAGGTATCCGCCAGCATGTGAATTTCCCGATGGATATATCTTCTTACTCCATTGACGATGCGAAAGAATATATCAATTCCTTGTTGCGTATGCGTTTCAATAAAATCGCATTCCATAGCTATCCCGGACAATGGTATGAAACACAGGTGGGTGATAGTCTGGCATTAGCCGGAAACTTCTTTTATGGCGATACTCATTTTATGTATGACAGCGAATTCCTGAAGAAGCATATCTCCACGAACGACAGTGTCTTTTGTATTCCGGAAGCGGAACCGATATTTACTGATCCCGGCAAGCGTAGCCGGTTTGCCGTTGCTTGGATGCAGGAATTGGTCAATTATGCGGCTGATCTGGGATTTTATGTTCAAATGTCTTTCGAACCACGTTTGGCAAGTGTAGATCAGGCTGTGCAGACTGCCGAAGATATCCGGAAAACCTATCCCCGTATAAACGCACTTGAAATGATTACGGAAGAAACCGGTGGTTGGGGACCACGATGTACGGCAGAGGAGGTAAAGAACACCTTGAAAACTTATTTTCCCAATGAAATCGCGAATGACTCGATCGTTTGTGCCCCGATACAGCCCCAGCAAACCGACTTGAATGCGTTATACACACAGGTGGGCATTATTACCCAGGCAATTGGACAGTTGCAGGCGAAAGAGGCTTTCGGACCGGAATTGAAATTGGGTATTTATTCCACGATCACACGATACACAAACGGTGCTTACCGCCTGGCTCGTCTGACATTGCCGGAAACGCAAATCTGCCTGATGGCTTCGCACGGAAGTGGTGGCACGGCAACAGTTGTTGCCGACCTTATCCGGACAGCGGACGATATGCGTCACACCGAAATTTATTCGTGGATCGAGTTTGACGGACTCATGTATCTCTATCAGAACTCGATTGATGGGAATGCACGCCTGATGGAGCATATCGGGAAGCTGTTGCCTGAGGAACAACAAGGTTCTATCTTATACAATCATTGGCGGACAGCAGAAAACCGGACTTCAGCCCGTTATGCCATGACTTCTACTTTGGAAGGGGAAACGATTCCGGATGTCTTTTACGAACAGTATGCCGGAAGGTTGGCTATCAAGGATGTGGAGAAATATAAGAAGATACTGACATTACTCCAGCAAGCCAATGATCACTCCCGGACGTATCTGGGTAATATTGGCTTCTGTTGGATGGGAGCCTGGCGGTCGGGAGGTTCTTTCCCTTGGATGAATAAGGAGCATGTACAAACAGCTCGCACGTATTATTTTGAAGCGGGACAGTTATTGGCTGAACTGATCGCACAGGTAGATAAAACGAGCCCGGCTTATGATTACCTCGCTTTTATGGGGAACCGTGTTCTTTGTTCGGTGATTTATATGGATGCGTTCTTGGAGGCAGCCGAGATCCGGACCATTCGTAAAGAGGCTGATGGCAGTGTCTCTGAATCGGAGAAACTGCGTGCACAGGAGATATGCAACCGGGCTTTGTTGTTATTCGACCAATATATGGAAACACATGCGCAGATGATGCCCGACCGGGGGTGCGAAGGGACTTTGGTCAGTATCTGGAATGCACCGATCCGTGGCTTAAAAGTGTATCGTTCTCAATTGGGAGGAGTGGCTCCGGAGGAACTGCCTCATAGCGATACGCCTGTCGATGCTCCGCCGTTGCCTATTTTTTATAATGACTGATTTATAGCATGTATCATGATTAAGTTTTGTACAAGATGAAACGCATTGTTAATAGTTTGATTTTTAGTTTACTGACTTTATTATTGGTTGGTTGTACCGGAGAGAGTAAGTATGTGCTGCAATCTCCCGATGGCAGTCTGTCCGTAAAGGTCGGGCAGTCGGATAAAGGTGATCTTATCTACCGTTTTTACGCAGGGGATGCCATGGTGATCGATTCATCCCGTTTGGGGTACCGTCTGAAAGATGGAAATGAGTTTCCGGCAGACGGTTGGACTGTCACAAAGGAGGAAAAGACAAGTAGGGATGGTGAATGGCATCCCGTTTGGGGAAAACGCTCTGTAGTTCCGGATAAATATAACCAGCTCACGCTTCTGTTGGAAAATAAGGACAGTCAATCCGGTATTAATAAACTGACAGTCGAATTTCGCCTTTACGACGATGGGCTGGCTTTTCGTTATCTGATCCCGGAAGGGGTGGATGAAGCTGCCGAGTGTGAATTGACACAATATAATTATGTAGCAGATCCTACGGCTTGGTTTTATAATGGTGAAAATGCAAACTATGGACCAGTCAAGTTGAGCGAAGTGGATGCGGTTCGTCCGTCAAATGTGACTTTGCAGGTGGCAGGCGATTTGTTCCTGAATGTGCATGAGGCTTGCTTAACGGAGGGCGATCCGTTGCGGCTGGCTTCGCACAAAGGGGAGCATACGCTTTCTGTCGCCTCTTCTCCGGGTGTGTTCGGACAGTTGAAGGGTGGTTTTACTTCTGCTTGGCGGGTGGTCATGGCGGGTAAGACTCCTGGTGCGCTGGTGGATAGCCATTTGTTGGAATTGCTGAACCCTGATCCTGATCCGGAGATGGATTTCTCATGGGTGAAACCGAGTGTCGCTGTTTGGGATTGGCGTATCGACGGGGCAGAATGGGACGGCTTTACCTATTCGATGTCCTATCCTTCGTGGATAAAAATGGTTGATTTTGCAGCAGAGCAGGGATTCAAATATTTGGTGCTGGATGCCAATTGGTACGGTCCCGAGTTTGAATCGGATTCCCATCCGGTGGAAGGAGATAAGGCGAAAGATGTGCAAAACCTGATCGCTTACGGTAAAGAGAAAGGGGTTGGCATCTGGCTATACCTGAATGACGTGGGCGGACGGAAATATCCGATCGAACAAACATTGAAACAGTATGGCGACTGGGGGGCTGCCGGGGTGAAATACGGTTTCATGCGTGGCAGCCAGGAAGAGAAGAACTTGTGGACACAAAAGATTACCCGGCTTTGTGCAGAGAATCATCTGTTGGTCGACTATCACGATGGCCCGGTACATCCTTACGGGCAGATGCGTACCTGGCCGAATGCCGTGACACGCGAATTTTGCCATGCTCAGTTGGATGCCCATCGGGTATTTACTCCGACTACTTTCTGTACGACGGTATTCGTCAATATGGTGGCTGGCCCTATAGATATGAATAATGGTATGTTTGATCTTCGCCAGGGTAATACAACCCGTGTCGACGAAAACCAACTGGTACCTTCTACTTTGGTTTCAGAGGCGGCCCGTACGTTAATCGTGTTTTCCGGAGCAACCATCTTACCGGACATTCCGGAGTATTATAAAAAATATCCGGCATTGCTCGACTTCCTCTCTGCACAGAAAATGCCCTGGAAAGAAAGCCGTACGCTGGCAGGAGAGATCGGAGCGTATATCGTGATGATGCGGGAGACGGATGATGCGATTCTGGTAGCAGCAGCCACAAATGAGTCGGGACGGATAATTGACTTGCCTCTTTCTTTCCTTCTTGAAGATTCTTACGATGTTCAGATTATGGAAGACGGTGACGATGCCCACTATTTGACGAACCGCGAGACACTGAAGATCTCTCAGAAGAAGGTCACGAAATCGGATACTTTGAAATTGAAACTGGCTCCAGGTGGTGGTGCTTGTCTTCTGTTTAGGAAAAAGTAATATGTATGAAACATTTCAAATTGCTTTAAAGTTGAATTATTTAAATACGATGTTATGATGATGAATATATCAAAAGGTGTGTTTACTCTTTTTACTGTAGTCGGTTTGGCTGCTTGCAGCAATGTGCAGATTGAAGGTTCCTGGATCGAGCCTGTCCCCGGTATGCCTGAGATGGTACAAGGTGTTACGTTAGAGAATGGGGGAAGGGCTACTTCCATCAATATGGCCACCCTGCAATATGAGTCTTGGGTGAAAAATGGAGACAAGCTGGTGTTGTCGGGTAAAAGTATAGGTAACTACCAGACTATATCTTTTTCGGACACATTGCAGATAGAAGAGCTTACGACTGAGAATTTGGTGTTGAAAAGAGGTGATTTAGTTATAAAATATCAGAGACAAAACTAGAGTTAGGGGAAGAACCTAAATTGAATACAATGAAAAAGAAAATAGCTTATTGTTTGTTTGCATCTGTATTATCTTCTGTGATTTATGCAGATGTTGTTCCATCTTCAGTCGATTATGTGGTGCGTCCTCTCTATGGTTACAGGGCGGACGGAACTCCCGGGCGTATTGTAACGGTTAAATTGAAAGGAAAGGAACTGAAAGGAGAGCTTTCCGTAGATGTGATAGCCAAAGGAAAAACAGAAAAGAACCATTTTGCATTGAATGCGAAAGATTCGACGGAGGTCGAAATTCTGTTACCTTCCACAGTACCTACAGGGAAGAAGTCGGAAGTCACCTTGGTTCTTCGTGGGGCGGATAAGGTGTATAAGCAAAAAGTCAGTGTTATGCCTATGCGTCATTGGAATGTTTATTTGTACAACCATGCTCACGTAGATATAGGATATACCAATACGCATAAGAACGTAGAACAGCTTCACAAGAATAATATCATTGAAGGGATAAAACTTGCAGAAGAGACGAAGAGCCATCCGGAGGGTGCCCGCTATGTGTGGAACCCTGAAATTGGATGGCCGCTCGAACGCTTATGGCAATCCAATCCGGAGATGCGGGATGGGGTCATAGATGCAATCAAGAAGGGACAAGTGTGTGTGGATGCCAGTTATCTGAACCTGAATACTAGCATTTGTACAGATGAAGAGATGTTCCACATTTTTAAATTTACACGGGAAATGCAACGGTTAAGCGGACAACCCGCAGACGTTTTCCAACAGTTCGATATTCCGGGCATATCGTGGGGACTTGTTCCGGTAATGGCACAGGAGGGAGTTCGGTATATCATTTCCTGGCCTAATTCCGACCGGGCGGGAAATGCCCATGCCAATATGGATGGTAAGCCTTTTTGGTGGTTGGGGCCGGATGGAAAGTCGAAAGTCTTGTTTTTCCAACCTGGCAGTTATGCCAATAGCGGGAGTATGGGAAAAGGCGGAGAGACGGGACGTCCGTGGTTCGGCCAGCGTGATCCGGAAAAGGTTCCGAAAGTAATACGTACCGGATATGCGAATGTAGACTTTACCAAGCAGTTAGAGTCTATGGAGAAAGATAATTACCCCTACGATTTTGCCTTGTTCTCCTGGTCCTTGTGGGACAACAATCCCTTGGATGCCGATATCCCTTTTGCGGTGAAGGAGTGGAATGAAAAATATGCCTACCCGAAGATTCGTATTTGTGGTGGCCACGAAATCATGTCGATGATAGAGGATAAATATGGAGACCAGTTGCCGGTCGTATCCGGCGACTATACGGAATACTGGACGGACGGCTTAGGTACGGCAGCCGGCCTGACCGCCAAAAACCGAAATGCCAAAGAGCGGTTGACGCAGGCGGAAACAATCTGGTCCATGCTGGCAGATGGCGGGAAAGCTCCACGTGAAGATTTCGATGAGGCATGGCGTTATATCCTTTTAGGTTCGGAACATACCTGGTGCTTTGAGAACCCAACCGAACCTTATTTCCAGGATGCCATCTGGAAAGTGAAGCAGTCTTACTTCCATGAAGCCGAAGATCGCTCGATCGATATGCTGGATGAATCGCTGGCTCCTGCCACAGATAAGTCGAATGGGGCACTGGGTCCTAAGGAAGGTCCGGCAAACGGAGGTATCGCCGTCTTTAATACGCATTCATGGCCGCAGAGCGGTGTGATCCGGTTGACGGCAAAGGAGAGTTTGAAAGGGGATAAAGTGGTCGATCAGCATGGTAAAGAGGTACTTTCCCAACGCCTTTCTACCGGTGAGCTGTTGTTCTATGTCCCGGAAGTACCAGCATTGAGTTCCCGTCATTTTCGGGTAGTGGAAGGCAAATGTTCTTTGTCGGGCAGTTGCAAAATAGAGGGAACGACACTGGAAAACGATTGTCTGACGGTGCATGTGGACCAGGCAACCGGTAATATTGTTTCTTTATTGAAGAAAGGTGCTGAATATAACTATATCGGCGAGGGAGCCAATACATTCTCCTGGTTGCCGGCGAATGTGGATGCTCCTCAGGCGGATACGGTATTATCTGTTTCTGTAGTGGAAGAAGGTCCTTTGGCTGTAGAACTGCGCGTGGTATCGAAAGCAACCGGTTGCCGGAGTGTCTCCCGTTCTGTCCGTTTGTTGGCAGGCCAGCCATGGGTGGAAATCTCCAATGTCGTGGATAAATTGCCTTTGGTGGAGAAAGACGGCATTCATTTTGGCTTTGCCTTCAATCTGCCGAACTCAAAGACCCGTGTCGATATTCCCTGGGGAGTGATGGAAGTGGAAAAGGACCAGTGGCCGCAGGGTAACCGTAACTGGCTTGCGATGCAGCGGTGGCTGGACGTATCGAATGCGACTCATGGCGTCACCTGGTGCTCGTTGGATGCTCCTCTCTTTGAGTATGGCAACCGTACGGCAAACATCGCACTCGGTTGGGGAGACAAGGGAAATTGGTTGGAGAAGCTCGAACCGAGTTCAACCGTTTATTCATGGGTGATGAATAACCACTGGCATACGAACTTCCCGTTGACCCAAGATGGTCCTGTCCAATTCCGTTACCGTTTGTATCCGCATGAAGCTTACGATGTGGTGGAAGCGAACCGTTTCGGAATGGAACAATCGCAACCGCTGGTATACGTTACGGCAGATAAAGATCCGCAGGTTCAGCCATTGATAGCTGTCGACAACCGGAAAGTGTACTCGACGATTATCAAATCACTGGAAAGCGACCGTGCTTTGATCGTCCGCCTTCGTTCCTTGTCCGACAAAGAGGAATGCGTAAAACTGTCTTTTCCTAAAAAGGTCCCGGTGCGTATTTCTGTCTGTGACCGGGAAGAGATAGCCGGAGAGAGAACCGACGGCAATCTGGTGATGGCTCCGTATGGACAAATAACATTGAGATTGGAATACTAAGAAGCGTTATTTGGGATAGTATAGTAGTGCTAGCAGGGGTAGCACAGTAGTGTTACTCTATTCAGGACAGTAGTGTGGGGAGACCTAACACTACTGTCCTGTTTTATGCAGGAATAATCCACAAAATAAGCAATGTTTTGCTATTTTTTATCGGCATGGTACCCTCTATATTTGCATCATACTTACAGTACGATATACAATAAATCAATAGAGATGCCATGAGAAGAAAACAACTGTTTTTTACACTACTCTTGTTGTGTTGCGCAGCAGTGCAGGCAAAAGAATACCATGTTTCTATCAAGGGGAACGATGCAAACGAAGGAACCGAAAAAGCCCCTTTCCGGACTATCGGGAAAGCAGCGGAATATGCTTTTCCGGGTGATATAATTACCGTACATGCGGGAACGTACCGGGAATGGGTAAATCCACCCCGCGGAGGTGAGAGCGATGATAAACGAATTGTCTATCGGGCGGCCCCCGGTGAAAAGGTCGAGATAAAAGGCTCGGAAAGGATCACTAACTGGACAAAGGAGAAAAACGGCGTCTGGAAGGTAACGATACCGAATACTTTCTTCGGGGATTATAATCCTTATATCGACCTGATCTACGGTGACTGGTTTGAAGGTATGGGGCGTGAACATCATACCGGAGAGGTATTCCTGAATAACAAATCCCTGTATGAAAAGGAAACACTGGATAAGGTACTGACCCCTGTCCCTAATGAAAAAAGTAAGGACAAGGAAGGTTCCACCTACACCTGGTATTGTGAAAACGATGGTGTCAATACCACCATCTGGGCCAATTTCCATACATACGACCCGAATAAAGAACTGGTAGAAATAAGTACCCGCCCCACCTGCTTTTATCCGGAGAAACAAGGGGTCGACTACTTGACTATCCAAGGCTTTTATATCAGCCAGGCTGCAACCCAGTGGGGAGCGCCGACTGCCGAACAGATCGGTATGATAGCGACCCATTGGAATAAAGGATGGATTATCGAAAACAATATCATCAGCAACTCCAAATGTTCGGGTATCACTCTGGGAAAAGAACGTAAGACCGGACATAACGTCTGGCTGAACGATACAAGCCTCGACGGTTCCCTGCATTATATCGAAGTCACTTTCAATACAATCCGGAACGGATGGAATAAGGAGAATATCGGTTCGCATATCGTTCGCAATAATGAAATATCCCATTGCGAGCAGACCGGTATATGCGGAAGTATGGGAGCCGCTTTCAGCCTGATCGAAAACAACCATATCCACGATATCTGGGTGAAACGCCAGTTTACCGGCGCCGAGATCGGAGGTATCAAATTCCATGCCGCTGTGGATACACGGATTATCCATAACCGTATCCATAACGCCGGCCGTGCCCTTTGGCTGGACTGGATGACGCAGGGAACCCGCGTATCGGGCAACTTGTTCTATGATAATGACATGGAGGACCTGTTCCTGGAGGTAAACCACGGCCCGTTCCTGGTAGACAATAATATCTTTGCATCCCGCCGGAGCATCCTGGAACAATCCCAGGGAGGCGCCTATGTGCATAACCTGATTGCCGGAGACATTTACCGCTATGTGGAACACGGACGGTATACCCCTTATTTCCTTCCTCATTCGACAGAGGTTGCCGGCTTATCCATCATCCCGGGAGGGGACGACCGTTATATCAACAACCTCTTTGCCACGGTCCTTCCCGCAAACGAGAAAGACAGCAAACGGAAATACGGCCTGGCAGATTATAATAAGACCGTCTATCCGATGATGGTGGATGGAAATGTCTACTACAACGGCGCTTTGCCTTTCGAAGGAGAAAAGAATAAAGTCGTTCTCCCTGACTTTAAACCGGATGTGAAAGTTGAAGAAACCGCCGATGGCGTCTACCTCTCTCTTTCGGTACAAGGCCTGGACGGCTTGCAGACTTCTCGCGTAACGACCGGAAGACTCGGGAAAGCGAAACTACCCCGGCAGGCTTACGAACAACCGGACGGCAGCCCGATCGATATTGCCACCGACTATCTGGGTAATGCCCGTGGCAATCAACCCAAGCCGGGCCCTCTTGAATCTATCAAGGACGGAACGATCAGAATCAAAGTATGGTAATCTTAAATACACATGAATATGACATCAAAACAACGTGTTCAAAACGCATTGAACCATAGCACCCCCGACCGGATACCGGTGGACTTCGGAGCCACTTCCGTTACCGGTATCCATTGCAAGGTCGTGGAGGCGCTGAGACAACATTACGGACTGGACCCTCACCCCGTCCGTGTCATCGAACCCTTTCAGATGCTGGGTGAGATAGAGGAGGATTTGCAGGAAATAATGGGTATTGACTGTGTCCCCGTCTTCGGACGCAAGGATATGTTCGATATCGACGAAACCCAATTACACGAGCAGGTTACTCCCTGGGGGCAAAAAGTAATGATTGCCTCCGGCATCGACCTGACGACGGATAAGGAAGGCGACGTGTACATTTATGCCGGTGGCGACCGTTCCTATCCGCCCAGTGCCATCATGCCTTCGGGCTGTTATTTCATCAACGCGACGGAAAGGCAGGAATATGTGGACGACGAGGCCATTACTCCGGAGGATAACCTGGAAGAGTTCGGCCCTGTTTCCGACGAAGATTTGCAATACTATAAAAAGACTGTGGAGCAGGCCGCAGCAACCGGAAAGGCCGTTGTTGCGAGCTTCGGCGGGACGGCTTTGGGCGATATCGCTTTTGTGCCCGGCATGGGATTGAAGAACCCGAAAGGTATCCGCAACGTGGCCGAGTGGTATATGTCGACCGCCATGCGCCGCGACTATGTGCAGACGGTCTTTGAGAAACAGACCGATATAGCTATCGCAAACTACCAACGGTTGTGGGATACCGTCGGCGAGAAGGTAGACGTGGTCTTCACCTGCGGGACCGATTTCGGTACCCAGGACTCCCAGTTCTGTTCGCTGGATACCTTCAGGGAACTGTGGCTTCCCCATTACAAACGGATGAACGACTGGATTCATGAGCATACTACCTGGAAAGTGTTCAAGCATACCTGCGGGGCTATCCTGCCGATTCTTCCCGGTCTGGTGGAGGCGGGTTTCGATATCATCAACCCGGTGCAGATTAATGCGAAGGATATGGACCCTGTGGTCCTGAAAAAGGAATACGGCAACCAGGTCACTTTCTGGGGTGGCGGTATCGATACCCAGCGTATCCTGCCGAATGCAACACCCGAAGAAGTGCGCAGCCATGTTTTGCAGGAATGCGAGATACTGGGAAAAGACGGAGGATTCATTTTCAATGCCGTCCATAATATCCAGGCCAATGCGCCGGTCAGGAATGTGGTGGCAATGATTGAAACCCTGCGTGAATTACGGAATCAATAATTTAAAAGAAATAAAGTTATGGCAGATTTAGAGAGTTTGTATGAAGCTATTTTAAAAGGAAAACTCGATGTCGCCAAGGCAGTGACAACCGAGGCGATAGCAGAGAATGTAGACCCGCAACTGATTATCAATGAGTATATGTCGCGGGCCATGGAGGATATCGGAAAACGTTTTGAGGAAGGAAAAGCCTTTGTCCCTGAACTGTTGATGGCGGCCCGTGCCATGAAAGGGGCGCTCGACCTGTTGAAGCCGCTGATGAAAGGAGCTGCTTCGCATCGGTTGGGCAAGGTGGTAATCGGTACGGTGAAAGGCGATTTGCACGACATCGGAAAGAACCTGGTCGCTTCCATGCTGGAAGGTTGCGGCTTTGAAGTGATAAATCTGGGAACGGATATCTCTTCAGAGAAATTTATCACGGCGATCAAGGAAAACCAGGCGCAGATTCTTTGTCTTTCCGCCTTGCTGACCACTACGATGAATTATATGCAGGAAGTGATCGACGCTCTGGAAAAGACCGGTATCCGCCAGGAGGTGAAGGTCATGATTGGCGGTGCCCCTGTATCCGAATCGTTTGCCCGTCAGATTGGAGCCGACGGCTACAGTGATAATGCGAATGCCGCCGTGACGCTGGCAAAATCATTGTTATCCGCTTGATTGTATGTTTGATTGTAATTTGGATTTTAGCACGTTATCCCTGACGGCAAACGACCTGTTTGCCGAGATGGGATACGGCAACACGGCCCCGGAAGAACCTGTGGAGGCACTGGCCCTTTCCATGCTGAAGGAGGTTTCTTCCCGGACTGTTCCCCGTTGTACTTTCGGCCTGTTCGACGGTACGGTGGATGACGGATATGTTACCCTGGATGGCGGAGAACCCTTTCCCGTAGGGGGAACTATCGCTTCCCTGCTGAAAGGCTCCGAACGGTTCGCCCTGTTTGCCGCCACGGCCGGGATGGCTTTTCAGGAATACCAGGACAGCCTGAAAGCGGAGGGAGATATCCTGAAATGCTTCATTGCCGATATTATCGGGACCTGCATTGCCGAGAAAGCCGGCGACCGGATGGAACGCCTGCTTGAAAAAGAACTGGGAGGCGAACGGCATACGAACCGCCTGAGCCCCGGCTATTGCGGTTGGCACCTCACCGGACAGAAAACGTTGTTCCGGCTCATGGGAGGAGCCCCCTGCGGCATCAGCCTGTCTGATGTCTGCCTGATGACTCCCATCAAGTCGATCAGCGGAATAATCGGTATTGGTCCGGAGGTAGATGAGAAAAAATACGGTTGCCAGTATTGTGAACTGGAAACCTGTTATAAACGAAAAAGAAAGAAGAAATAATGGAAATACAAGAATGGTTGCAAGAGACAATCAGGCAAAAAGAACGTAGGGCTATCCCTATCATGACCCATCCGGGCATTGAACTCTGTGGAAAAACAGTGAGAGACGCAGTCACCTGTGGTATGGTGCATGCAGACGCTATCTGCCGGTTGAACGAGCAGTATCCTTCGGCCGCCCCGACCGTGATTATGGATCTGACGGTAGAGGCGGAGGCTTTCGGAGCGAAGGTGGTCTTCCCCGAAGACGAAGTGCCCAGCGTAACGGAACCGCTGGTATCCGATAAGGAGTCGATTGATAATTTACAGATACCGTCTCTGGATACCGCACGTGTCCCCGAGTATCTGAAAGCGAACCGTCTGACGGCGGAACGTGTGAAGGACAAGCCTGTCTTTGCCGGCTGTATCGGTCCGTTTTCACTGGCAGGACGTTTGTTCGGTTTGTCCGAACTGATGATTGCCCTTTATGTGGAGCCGGAGAACATCACTGTCCTGTTGGAGAAATGTACCCGTTTCCTGATCGATTACTGCCGTGCGATTAAGGAGACAGGCGTTCATGGCGTGATAATGGCGGAACCGGCTGCCGGGCTGATTTCAAATGAGGATTCGCTGCTTTATTCGACGACCTATGTCCGCCAGGTGGTGGAGGCCGTGCAGGACGAACATTTTATCGTAATCCTGCATAACTGCGGAAATGCAGGCCATTGTACGGAGGCTATGGTTCAGTCGGGAGCGGCTGCACTTCATTTCGGTAATAAGATCGATATGCAGGATGCCCTTGCCAACTGTCCGGAAGACCGTCTGGTGATGGGGAATCTGGACCCGGTCGGTCTTTTTAAACAGTCCTCGTCAGAAGAAGTATATACCGCGACTATGAATCTGTTACAGCAGACCAAAGCATGGAAGAATTTCGTTTTGTCGACAGGTTGTGATGTCCCGCCCCATATTCCGGCTGAGAATATCGAGGCATTTTATCAAGCACTTACTGATTTTAACAGGTCAATGTAAAAAAGGGGAGGTGTATCAAAATAAACTTTTGATGCACCTCCTGTTATTTTGGATTCTGTTACTTTTACCGGATGAACAGTAGTTCGCGGTATTTCGGCAACGGCCACATCTGGTTGTCCACCATCAATTCCAGTTCGTCGATATGTTCGCGTATATCATCCAGGAACGGAACGACCGTGTCGTGATAAGCGATCGCCTTGCTGCGGTAGTCGGTGATGACGTTCGCCTTCTTGCGGGCTTCGATCATCTCGTCCGTCATGCGTGTTACGGCATTTACGTGCTTGGATATTTTGCGTACCAGGCGGCGCGGTTCGGCAGACAGTTCCTCATATTCTTCCGGACTGAACGTCTCTTTCAGCTTGGTGATATTGCTCAACAGCAAAGACTGGTAATGCAATACGACCGGGATGATATGGTTCATGGACAAATCTCCCAGGACGCGGGCTTCGATTTGTACTTTTTTGATATAGATTTCCCATTTCACTTCGTTGCGGGCTTCCAGCTCCTTTTCGCTCAATACGCCTGTTTCCCTGAACATGCGGATTACTTCCGGCTTCAGGTAAGCGTCGTATTGCAATGGAACGCTGTTTTCGCAATCCAGGCCGCGGCGGGCAGCTTCCGCCTTCCATTCGTCGCAGTAACCGTTGCCGTCGAAACGGATGGGTTTGGATTCTTTGATATAAGCCTTCAATGTTTCGAAGATAGCCACTTCCTTGCTCTTGCCTGCTGCCTGGAGCGCTTCCACGTCCTTCTTGAACTGTTGTAACTGATAGGCTACGGCAGAATTGACAGCCAGCATGGCCGAACCGCAGTTGACGGACGAACCCGGAGCACGGAACTCGAAACGGTTGCCGGTGAAAGCGAACGGCGACGTGCGGTTGCGGTCCGTATTGTCCAGCAGCAGTTCGGGAATCTGCCCGAAGCCGAGGCTCAGGCGTTTCTTGTCGTCCACCTCGATGGCATCTTCAATCGAACTGTTTTCGAATTTATCCAGTACCTCGCTGATTTGTGTACCCAGGAAGGAAGAGATAATGGCGGGAGGCGCTTCGTTGGCCCCCAGACGGTGGGCGTTGGTTGCCGAAGCGATACTGGCTTTCAGCAGCCCGTTGAATTTATAGACGGCCATCAGCGTATTGACCACGAAGGTGATGAAACGCAGGTTGTCTTCGCGGTCCTTGCCCGGCGAGAACAGGTTGATGCCTGTATCGGTTCCCATCGACCAGTTGCAATGTTTACCCGAGCCGTTCACACCCATGAACGGTTTTTCGTGAAGCAGCACGCGGAAGTTGTGGCGGCGTGAAACACGTTTCATGACCGACATCAACAACTGGTTATGGTCGTTGGCCAGGTTGCATTCTTCATAGATGGGCGCCAGCTCGAACTGGTTCGGGGCCACCTCGTTATGACGGGTTTTCACCGGGATGCCCAGCTTGTAACATTCCACTTCCAGGTCTTTCATGAACTCCTGTACGCGTGAAGGGATGGCGCCGAAATAATGGTCGTCGAGCTGCTGGTTCTTGGCACTTTCGTGCCCCAGCAACGTGCGTTCCGTCAGTGAGAGGTCCGGACGGGCGGAGTAAAGCTCCTCGTCCACCAGGAAATATTCCTGTTCCCAGCCCAGGTATGTGATTACTTTGTGAACATCTTCGTTGAAATAGTTGCAAATATCTTTCGCTGCTTTGTTCAGTGCTTCGACAGAACGTATCAGCGGTGTTTTGTAGTCGAGAGCCTCGCCGGTATAGGCGATGAAGACTGTCGGGATACAGAGGGTGTCGTCTACAATAAATGCGGGGGAGGAGGGGTCCCAGGCAGAATAACCGCGGGCTTCGAACGTGTTGCGCAGTCCGCCGTTGGGGAAGCTGGACGCATCCGGTTCCTGCTGTGCGAGCAGTTTGCCGCTAAATTCTTCAATCATACCGCCGTTACCGTCGTGTTCGACAAAAGCGTCGTGTTTTTCGGCTGTCCCGTCGGTCAGGGGCTGGAACCAGTGTGTATAATGGGTAACTCCTTTTTCCAGTGCCCACATACGCATACCGGCTGCCACATGGTTGGCTATTTCGCGGTCGATAGGTGTTCCGTTATCAATGGCGTGGGTCAGGGCTTTGTACGTTTCCTTGGAGAGATACTTTTGCATAGCCTTGCGGTTAAATACGTTCTCGCCATAGTACTCGGATACTTTCTGTTTGGGAGTGACGGCTTCTACGGCCTTACGGTTGGAAGCTTTCTCCACTGCATTAAAGCGTGAGATTGACATATGGATTATTTTAATGTTTTACCGGCTGCAAAGATACAAGCAAATCTTCATTTATGCTTTCAACGGGTAGTTAAAAACAATTTCATGGAACATTTTGGTAGCGGGCGGGGATAAATTGTCTGGCGGGTTGCATGGAATAAAGTTCTTCTGTCCTATCTTTGTGAAAAGCGAAGGCAGACAAAACAAACCCCGGGAATACGAATCCCCCGGGGTTTCGTATTTAGAAATGATTGAGTTATTTAGCGACATTGTGGACCCTTCGGGTCCTATCCCCGTACCCCCTTTACTTCTTCAACTTCCCGACAAACAACACATTATTATCATTCTCATCCAGCGTTGCGGCCAGTTCTTCGAGTTTCTTTCTGTCCTGGCTGGGGCATTTGCCGGAGGCGAGATGTTTTTCTATCTGTTCGGCCAGTTGTCCCGGTTCCATATTCCGGATAAAATATCCCTGGTAGAAATTGTGGCCTGATCCGGGGATGGGGAGGTTTCCGTAGAAGTCGTTTATCAGACGGAAATGGGAGGAAGCATTCTTCTTTTTATCAATCAGGATATCTCCGCCATTTTCCGGACCGTTTTTCCCCCAGAAATAATAATTGACCATGAAGTGATTCGGGAGCCGGTAGTATAGATGTATCGGTTTCTCTTCCGGGTTCGGGAAAGTCATGGTAAATTCAGGCAATAACCGGTTGCCGACAGGATCGTAGACAAAAAGAGTGTCTATGCTGGTGTGGAAGAAATCGAAATCGTTGCCGTTTTTGTAAGAGAAAACTTCTCCGTTGAAGTCCGACACTGTCGTTTTGGCGGTTGCCGGGATCTGTTTCAGGATGTTTCCTTCCATATCCACTTGGAAGGCAAGCGGTTCCCCTTCCTGGAATGGCATGTGTACGACGGATAATGTGCCGTCTGCATTGAGCGATAATTTAGGTTTGTTGATCTGTCCCGGAAGCGGGATGTCCTTGATCCATTTGCCATTCGTGCCGTACACCATGATCTTCCGGCCATAGAAAGGTGAGAGGAAGATACGGTCGTTCTTTTCGTCGATGACTTCATCGTAAATGGATACGGCATATTCTCCGGCCCCATTGCCTACGGAGCCGATGTCGTGCAGGAATTTACCCTCTTTGTCGAAGAGTTTGAACGGTCCGCCGCTTTGTTGCCGTACCCCGATATACTGGTCGGTGACGAGTGTGAACCAGGCTTTGAACATGGCGGAGTCAGAGTTGTCGAAACGTATGATGCGGCAGTCTTCGACAAATTCGCTGAGCGGCACGTCGATAGTGTCTTTCACGAGGGCGAAGTCGCACACGGTCAGTTCGTTTCCGCCTGTTTCAACAGTGACGATACTTCCGTCGTTCGTTTTCAGTGCTTTTTGTTTCTGGGTGAAAATGTTGCAGGCGGATAAACATCCCAGTAACAAGACGGAGGAGAGGAGCAGATAAGTTGTTTTCATACAGGATCTATTTAAAGTTGTTTACTATCAACAAAAATACGAATAGCTCGTAATTACGAACTATTCGTATGAAAGTATTTGATCTCGGTTAGATTATATTAACTGTTTCAGAACAAACTCCACGCTACAGTCAACCCCGCCATCACGATAGCCACCATGCTCATCAGCTTGATCAGGATATTGAGGCTCGGACCGGAAGTGTCTTTGAACGGGTCGCCGACGGTATCGCCAACAACGGTTGCCTTATGGGCTTCGCTGCCTTTGCCGCCGTGGTTGCCTTCTTCGATGTGTTTCTTGGCGTTGTCCCAGGCGCCGCCTGCGTTGGCCATGAAGATGGCCAGTACGAAACCTGTGCTCAGTCCGCCGATCAGCAGGCCGATCACGCCGGTCACACCGAATATCAGTCCGGTCACTATCGGGGCGATGATCGCCAGCAACGAAGGAACAACCATCTCATGCTGTGCCCCTTTCGTCGAAATCTCTACGCAACGGGCGTAATCGGGTTCCGCTTTTCCTGTCAGGATACCCGGTATTTCGCGGAACTGGCGGCGTACTTCTTCTACCATATGTCCGGCGGCGCGTCCTACGGCGTTCATCGTCAGCCCGCAGAACATAAAGGCCATCATCGACCCCAGGAACATGCCCGACAGTACTTTCGGATTCATCAGCGTCACATCGTAGTAGATCATAAAGTCGGAGAAAGATGCTTTCGATACCTCCATCGTACGTCCGTCGGCAAACGACAAGACGGTTTCTCCCAGGCGCAGCAGGCCGATCTTGATCTCTTCTATATAAGACGCCAGCAACGCCAATCCCGTCAGGGCGGCAGAGCCGATGGCGAATCCTTTACCGGTGGCGGCTGTGGTGTTCCCCAGCGAGTCGAGGGCATCGGTACGTTTGCGTACTTCTTTGCCCAGACCAGACATTTCGGCATTTCCTCCGGCATTGTCGGCAATCGGGCCGTAAGCGTCGGTAGCTAATGTGATACCCAGGGTGGAAAGCATGCCAACGGCGGCGATCCCGATTCCGTAAAGTCCCATTCCCGTATTGCCGAAGTCAAATCCGGAGGCAAAAAGGAAAGAGCAGATGATACCTACTACCACAGCCAGCACGGGGATAGCCGTAGAAAGCATTCCCAGTCCTAATCCGGAAATGATAACGGTGGCCGGCCCTGTCAGTCCCGCTTCCGAAACCCGTTTGGTCGGGTTGTAGGATTGTGAGGTGTAATATTCCGTTGCCTGGCCGATCACGATGCCGACCAGCAAGCCGATCACTACCGAACAACTGATCCAGAACCAGTTGTCGAGGCCGAGCAGATAAAGTATCCCGAAGGTGGAAACTGCGATCAGCACCGAACTGAGGTTTGTCCCGATAGCCAGCGCCTTCAACAACTGCCGGATATTGGCATCCTCTTTCGTCCTGACGGCAAAAATACCCAGGATAGAGAGGACGATGCCGACAGCCGCGATCAGCATCGGTGCGACTACTGCCTTATATTGCATTTCTATATTACCGGACGAAACGAAAGCGGCAGCACCCAGGGCTGCGGTCGCCAGTATCGAACCGCAGTAAGATTCGTACAGGTCGGCACCCATACCGGCTACGTCGCCTACATTGTCACCCACGTTATCGGCGATGGTGGCCGGGTTACGCGGGTCGTCTTCCGGAATGCCGGCTTCCACTTTCCCGACAAGGTCGGCTCCCACGTCGGCGGCTTTTGTATAGATCCCACCTCCCACGCGGGCAAAGAGCGCCTGTGTAGAGGCTCCCATGCCGAAGGTCAGCATGGTCGTAGTGATAATGGTCAGTTTATGGGTCGGGTTCAGGGCTTCATTCGGAATGAAAGCGTTCAGCAGGACGTACCAGAAAGAGATGTCGAGCAGTCCGAGGCCGACCACCACCAGTCCCATGACGGCGCCGCTGCGGAAAGCGACCTGCAACCCCTTATTGAGCGATGAACGGGCGGCATTGGCTGTACGGGCGGAGGCATAAGTCGCCGTCTTCATCCCCAGGAATCCCGCCAGTCCAGAGAAGAAACCGCCGGTCAGGAAGGCGATCGGCACCCATTCGTTCTGCACGCCGAAGCCGTAAGCCATAATGGAAAACAAGATAACCAGCACAAGGAAAACCGAGGCTACTACCTTGTACTGTTGTTTCAGGTACGACATCGCACCTTCACGCACATAAGAAGCGATTTTAGCCATCGTTTCCGTTCCTTCACTCTCTTTCATCATTTGCCGGAAGAAGAACCAGGCAAATACCAGCGCCAGAACCGACGCCACGGGCACAATCCAGAAAATACTAGTTATCATAGTCGTTAGATTTAAAATAAATAATGTGCCAATATGCCAATAATCCGATGTGTCAATGAGGAAATAATAGAATCTGTAGCTATTTCCATTGGCATATTAGCACATTGGCATATTGGCACATTATTCTCTCCGTAAATGTAAGAAAAATAAAAACGTAGAGAAACTTTTTCGTAAATAATACTGTTTCATTCTAAAAAAAACAGCATATTTGTCACCGTAAAAGAGAGAAAACATACAATGACGCAAGAATCGAACCATAAGACCTATAGATTAGGATTGGCCTTAAGCGGCGGAGGCGCGAAAGGTTTTGCACACCTTGGGGTATTCAAATTACTGGAGGAGTGCGGACTGAAGCCGGATATCATCGTTGGGACGAGTGTCGGTGCGTTAATGGGTACTTTGTTTGCCGACGGTTATTCGGCGGACGAGTTGAAAGAACTCTTTACAGGCCGTGAATTTTCCGAATTTGCACAACTCCAGCTTCCCAAGTCCGGCTTGTTCGACAGCAAACGTTTCCGGTATTTCCTGAAACGCCATCTGAGAGCCAAGACATTTGAAGAACTGAAAACCCCTATGATTGTGGTAGCGACCGACCTGGATAACGGCGAAAGCCATGAGTTCGACAGCGGGCCTATCGTGGAGGCGGTGACTGCTTCGTGCAGTATACCGATCATTTTCAGTCCGGTAGTGATTAACGGGGTACATTATGTGGACGGTGGTTTGTTTCATAACTTCCCGGTTTCCATAATCCGCGACAGGTGCGAGCGGGTGATCGGGGTGAATGTCAGCCCGCTGGTCCCCCAGAAATACAAACAGACGATATTTCATATTGCAGAGCGTTCCTATCATTATATGTTCCGGGCCAATACGCTGGAAGATCGTGAGATGTGCGACGTGTTGATCGAGGCGGAAGAATTCGGCATGTATAAAACTTTTGATTTGGAGAATGTGGAACAGATTGCCCGCATCGGTTATGATGCAGCGATCCGCGCATTCGAATTGGTGATACAAGAGAATAAACATGAAACTCTGGTGAAAGCGATTATGGCGCGGAAGAACAATATGCTCCTGCCATAGCTTTGTCCGGCGCTTGCCCGGGTAACTTTTACCGATAATATTTAAAGTTGATAAAAGCGATGAAACAAATGGATAAAATGATCATTTATCAGGTATTCCCCCGTTGGTTCGGAAATCTGAAGTCTCCGTTGGTAAAGAACGGTAGTGTAAGGGAAAACGGAGTAGGAAAGTTCTCCGCCTTTTCACCGACGGCCCTGGCAAAGATCAAGGAACTGGGTACGACGCATATCTGGTACACCGGAGTGATAGAACATGCTACCCAGACCGATTATTCCGCTTATCAGATACGTAAAGATCATCCGGACGTGGTGAAAGGCAAAGCCGGTTCCCCTTATGCAATAAAAGATTACTACGATATAGACCCCGACCTGGCAGAGAAGGTGCCGAACCGTATGAAGGAGTTCGAAGCGCTGGTGAAACGTACGCACGATGCCGGGATGAAGGTGATTATTGACTTTGTGCCGAACCATGTGGCACGCGAATATTACTCGGATGCCCGCATGTCGTATGTCGAAGATCTGGGGCAGCATGATGATACGACCAAAGGGTTCGACCGTAATAATAACTTCTATTATATCCCGGGATGCCCGTTGCACCTGTCGTTTGCCGAAGCGCACGGGGATTACGATTATAGTGAGTTCCCCGCTAAAGTGACGGGAAATGACTGTTTTAGTCCGTGTCCGGGAAAGAACGACTGGTACGAAACGGTCAAGCTGAATTATGGCGTGGATTATGTGAATGGCCGGATCGGTCATTTCAACCCGGTGCCCGGCACCTGGACGAAGATGCTGGATATCCTGCTTTACTGGGCGGATAAAGGTGTTGACGGTTTCCGTTGCGATATGGCGGAGATGGTACCGGTGGAATTTTGGAACTGGGTGATTCCGAAGGTAAAAGAAAAACAGGCTGTTTGTTTCATAGCCGAGGTTTATAATCCGGCAGAATACCGTAACTATATTTTCAACGGTCATTTTGACTATTTGTATGATAAGGTTGGACTGTACGATACCGTGCGTGCGGTGATGTGCAATCAGGCTGCGGCCAACACGATCTCTTACTGCTGGCAGAGCCTGGAAGGTATCCAGTCACATATGTTGAACTTCCTGGAAAACCATGACGAACAGCGTATCGCCTCTTATTTCTTTGCCGGCGATCACCGTCCGGGTATCCCCGGTATGATTGTTTCGGCCATGATGAATACGAACCCGGTCATGATCTACAGCGGTCAGGAGTTGGGCGAGCCGGGTATGGACGAGGAAGGTTTCAGCGGACGCGACGGGCGTACGACGATCTTCGACTACTGGAGCGTGGAGAGCCTGCGTAAATGGATCAACGACTGGAAGTTCGATGGCGCCGGTTTGACGCACGAGCAGCGTGAATTGCGTGAGAAGTATGTCAGGATATTGAATGTGGCGAAATCGGAGCAGGCCATTACTCAGGGGGCTTTCTTCGACCTGATGTATGCCAATTCGCGGAATCCGTATTTCAATTCGAATAGCCAGTATGCCTTTATGCGTAAATACCGTAACGAGGTCGTACTGATTGTTGTGAATTTCGATAAAAGCGAACAGACGGTGCGGGTAAAGATTCCTTCCGACGCATTTCTTACACTGGGTTTTGACGATAACAAGGCCGCAACACAGACGGATTTGTTGACGGGAGAGACTTGCATCAGTACGCTGACGGCGGCGTGGCCGTATCAGCTTGTTTTGCCGGCTTATTCGGGTAAGGTTCTGAAGTTTACGTATAAGTAATGAGTCTTTCATTTCGTTAGAAAAAGTAACAGGGGCGGGGTTGACTCGCCCTTATTGTTGAAAGTTTTCCGAAGATAAAGGGATAATTGCAAATAAGTTTTGTACTTTTGCAGCACAATTCAAATCTATTTACTTAAGATAAATATTCGGAATAATGAGTGCACAAACTCCTTTCTTGGTGTTTTCGGGAACCAACTCCCGGTATCTTGCAGAGAAAATTTGCAATAGTCTTGGTTGTCCTCTGGGGCAGATGAACATTCAACATTTTGCTGACGGTGAATTTTCAGTATCTTATGAAGAGTCTATCCGTGGTCGTGACGTGTTTCTTGTTCAATCAACATTTCCTAACTCGGACAATCTGATGGAGTTGCTCCTGATGATTGATGCGGCTAAACGTGCTTCTGCACATTCTGTAATTGCTGTTGTTCCTTATTTCGGTTGGGCCCGTCAGGACAGAAAGGACAAACCCCGTGTGTCTATCGGTGCAAAATTGATCGCAGATATGTTGAGCACTGCCGGTATCGACCGTCTGATTACAATGGATTTACATGCGGACCAGATCCAGGGATTCTTCAATGTTCCTGTAGACCACCTGTATGCTTCTTCTATCTTCCTGGATTATATCAAGGGAGAACTGCCTTTGGATAACTTGTGTATCGCTACTCCTGACGTGGGTGGTACGAAACGTGCCAGCAGCTATTCCAAATACCTGGGATTGCCGATGGTTATCTGTCACAAATCACGCCTGCGTGCCAATGAGGTAGCTGAAATGCGTATCATCGGTGACGTGGAAGGTCTGGACGTTCTTCTGGTGGATGACATGGTGGATACAGCCGGTACAATCACCAAAGCCGCTAACCTGATGATGGAAAATGGCGCGAAGTCTGTACGTGCAATCGCCAGCCACGCTGTCATGTCTGACCCGGCTTCTACCCGTGTGGACCAGTCTTCACTGACGGAAATGATCTTTACCGATTCTATTCCTTACGCAAAGAAATGCGAGAAAGTAAAAGTATTATCTGTTGCCGATATGTTTGCTGAAGCAATCCGCCGTGTTTGCAGTGGCGAATCTATCAGTTCTTTATACGCTATTTAATTAGCAGGGATTAATGATATAAAAAGGCTGCCGTCGGATTGATGGCAGCCTTTTTTATTGGTATGCGGTAGCTGGCGGAGGGATTAGCTTCCTCCGATATAGTCTTTCAGGGCATTTACGTAATTCTCGAATGCCTGTCGTCCTACGGGCGTTATCCGGCAGGTCGTGCGGGGTTTCTTTCCGACAAAGCTCTTTTCGACTTCTATGTAGCCGGCTTCGCTCAGTTTGTCTATCTGTACACTCAGGTTTCCCGCTGTCGCCTGTGTCTTTTCCCGCAGATAGACGAATTCAGCCTCCTCGACCGAAAGGAGGATGGATATCACGGCGAGCCGCAATTGTGAATGAAGTAACGGATCTAGTTCTTTAAACATTGCTTCCTGGCTTTATTATTGACGATATGTCCGGGTATGATCATCATAAACACGAACGATAAACCGAAGTAAAGATACCACAAAGTTGTCGCTTTTTCACCCATCAGCAGCATGGTTAGCATATAAATCGCTATGACGAAGGCAACCAAAGGGGTATAAATCATCCAGCGTCCCTGTACGATAATACCGGTGATGGATACTCCCAATCCGCAGTATATCAGGGATAATGGTAGCATAAGGATAAAGTCGACGTATCTGCCGAAAATGAACTCAATGGTACCAGTTGTCAGGAAAGTGATGACAAACATCCAGCCCATTACCTGCCAGACCTGCATGATTACTTTGTCGGTATAGGTGATGACCCTCGGGGGCTGCTGCCTTTGCCGGTAAGACATGACGGGCCACATGACGAACATCAGCATCCATCCCCAGCTCCATATCATGTTGTGGGTAAGAGCGATCAGCGTAAACAGAATGATCGACAGGGCAGTTGTGAAATAACCCCACACCAGGAGGTAATTCCCCTGGCCGATCTCCATATTCTTTTTGCTGGAGTTTATCATCTGTGTGATGAGTTCCAGGCTTTCTTTCTCGTTTAAAAGTCTTTCTTCCATGATTTTATTTGTTTTTATATTATTCGTACTATGTTTGTTCAAAGATAATGTCATTGTTTTTAACAGTCAATTATTCCGGTCTATTTTTCGTTCAACCGGTTTCTTTCAGAGTTTACGCCCCGTTCGATTGTCGGCTTCTTGACTTTCCTGCCGCTGTTGAAGTTCCAGGTCAGTGTCGCTTTGAAGGTACGTCCGAGGTGTCCGCTTTCGAAGTGGCTTTGTGACGTGTAGGTTTCGATATGGCTGGCAAAGTCATTATAGCGGTTGAAGATATTATCGGCCGAAACAGTTATCAGGAAGCGGTTGCCGGCCAGCTTTTTCCGGGCAAACAGGCTGACGATGTGCCGGGGAGCCACTTCGCTGTTTCCTGAATACAGGCGGCTGGTTCCGCTGTATTGTCCTTCGAGCGTGATGTCTTTCGGCAGCGTGAAGGTTGCGGTCGCGTTTGCGAATGCCAGATAATGGTGGGCAAATGCGGCTTTCTCCGTCATACGGATATCCTGGCGTACACCGACGAAATTGGCTGCCAGGTTAAGCCATGGGACGGGCTGAACCGGGATACTGGCGGCAACGAACCAATGGTTTTCGACGTCATGGTTTTCGTAGGTGATATACGAAACGTCCGGGTCGACGGCGTCTACCTTGCAGAATTCGCGGATCAGGTTGCGGTGCAGGTTGCCTCCGATTGTCAGCGTGTAACGGTAATTATAGACAAGGGTCGTGCTGAAACGGTGGATATAGGTCGGTTGCAGGTAGGGGTTGCCTATGTTGTAGCTGTAATCGGAGGTCTGGAGCCGGTTCGGGTTGAGCGTATAGAAGGCCGGACGTTCGATGTTGCGTGTGTATTGTCCGACCAGCATCCAGGTCTTCAGGTTGTTGAAGGCATAGGTGGCGCTCAGGTTCGGGAACAGGTCGAAGTAATCCCGTTTGATCCGGTCGCTCTCGTTCGCGGTCCGGGTATATTCGCCCCGCAGTCCGGCTATGAACGTCCAGCGATTGATTTCTGTTGAAAAAGAAGCGTATATTCCCATGATGTTTTCCTTGTATTTGAGTGCGTAGCCGTAAGCCGGACTGATACTCCATTGTTGGTCGGCCGAGAGACCTTCGTAGCAGGAATTATCGTCCATGAATGTATGCGTGTATTTCAGGCCGGTGTTCAGCGACATTCCTTTCCGGAAGTATTTATTCATTGAAATATCGGTGGTGACGATCTTGTAGGTTGCATCGCTGTTACTTCGGTACGTACTGTCTATCTCCCGGCCTGCTGCCTTTTGTACGACATAGTAGTTGTTTTTCCCTGTCGACTTTTTGCTGGCATAATCGACAATCCATTTGAGCAGGGAGCCTTTGTCGTCGAGTTTATGCAGGTAGTTGGCGGTAGCGGATAAAGTGTTGTAATCATCCTTCTGGTTATAATCGCCGGTGCTGTTTATTAACCATTCCTGCTTTGTCAGTTCCGTTTCGCTGTAAGAGTTGCCTTTAGACAGCTGTCCGACATATTCTATCTCCGCTCCGATGCTGTTGACGGTATCGATTTCGAAGATGGCTCCGATGCGTTCCGTACCATAGTCCGATCGTGTGTCGAACCTGGAGAGACTGGAAAAGCGGTTGTCGTTGTCCGGATATTGTCTGACGGATGTCATCATGCTCTCATTCTTCGGTGTGAAATTACCAGAGGCGGCGGCGTTTACGGTCCATTTCCCGAGGCGTGCATTGAGTGTTCCAGAAGGCATGTAACGGGTAAGGGTAGAAGATAAGGCGCCCCCGGCCGTGACACTCCCCTGGATACCGTTCGTTTGCCGCCGGCGGAGTGAGATCAGGATGATTCCGCCCCGTGAGCTGGCTTCATATTCTGCTCCGGCTATCGGGATGACTTCTATTCGCCTGATATCTTCCGATTTCAGCGAACGAAGGTAGGTGAGAAGTTCTTCGCCGGTAAGTTTTATTTCGCGGTTATCGACGAATACCTTTGTGCCCTGTGCTCCGTTGATGGAGATATTATCTTCTGCCAGCCATACGCCGGGAGCCTGCGACAATAATTCGGTACCGTCTTTCCCGGCGGAAGGGGAGACGGACAGGATGAAGCGGTCTGCCTTGCGTTCGATATTTTTTGCCTGTACCACAACCTCTTTCAAGGCATAGGAAGATGCCTTCAACGAAAGGGTGTCGTGCATGGATGCGGCCAGCAATAATTCTTTTTGCAGCGGCTCATATCCGATACACCGGACGATTACTTTATATGTTCCTGCTTTTGCTTCCATGGTGAAATTACCCTTGTTGTCGGTTGTCGTACCTGCTTTTTGAATCTCATCCTGCAAGAGGACGATTGTCGCGTATTCAACTCCGTTTCCCTGCCCGTCGGTAATGTGGCCGGAGTAAATCTCTGCCGTTGCCGGCTTCCGGGCCATAGCCGGAAAGCCGGTAGCAAAGATGAGTGTAAAGAATAACAGCCATTTCATGCCTTACTCGCTTGCCGGGTAATATAATTTCAGTTTGACTGTCTCTTCTTCCTGTTGCGTTTTGCATTTCTTCATGGCATATCCTTCAGCCGGCTTTTTATCTTCGGTGAAGTCCATTTGGTAATTGCCGTTTTCGTCATGGAAGACTGAGATATCGAACTGTTCCCATTCGACGTTTTCAAGCGTGATGGTTGCTTCTCCTTTCTCCGGTTTGGCCATGCCGTATACCGGTTTTGTCTCTTTCCCTGATTGAGCCATGACGAGGATTGTTCCGTTTTCTCCGCGTATGTTGCTCACTTTGACGGTGATTGTCCGTGCTTCGGCAAGATTGCAAGTAAAGAATATTGCCAGAATAAATAGTATGATTCGTTTCGTATTCATGTTTTGTCTACTTTAAAGGTGGATGTAAATAAGTTTATAACATAAACCATATATGGATTAAAAAAGTGCAAGGAGCTGCGCATGTCTTACCTACACGCTGCAAATATAAAATGGTTTATGTTATAAACCAAATTAAAGACGAAAAAAATGAAATAATAGGGTGAAATAGTTGAAATAAAGGCGGTATGCCGGGAAAATGATTGCGGCAATTGTAAGAAATAGCTGCCGCAGCGGTAAAAAACAGGTGCTGCAATCATATAAAACGACTGCGGCAACCATTCGAGATAGCTGCCGCAGTCGTTCTAATTTTGAACTTTTCTATTAAAACAGATCGGCATGAGTGCCGGTATCTGTAAACAGAAGCATAAGTTCCGTATCATTTTGATTCCAAACCAGTAACCAGTCGGATTGAATATGACATTCCCATAAGCCTTCGTATTTGCCGCTCAATTTATGCGGGCGATATTCGGGTGGGAGGGTACCGGTTGTTTCAAGGAGTTTGGAGACTTTTTCAAATAAAGAAATCTTGTATCCTCTTTTCTTACAGAGTTTCAAATCTTTCTTGAACTTACCCGTATAATTGAGTGTATATTTCTTATTCATCCGAAGATTTGTTTCATCATATCTTCTGTGCTTTCAGCATGATATACTCTTCCGGCCTTCACATCTTCCAATGCTTCATCCAGGCCGCATTTCTTTTCTTTGCGGACTTTGATGCTTCCTCCCATACTTTTAACCAGTGAGCGTATGGCGGATGCGTATTTTTCGGGAATGGATATCTCGAATGTTTTTAATGTTGTTGCTTCCATAGTCGTATATATTATAGTCTGATACAAAGATAAATATAATTATTGACAAAGACTTATTTTTCTTCGTCAATAATCATGCCGCTACCCAGGCAGAGATGATGATCCTTGTCGTAGACAACACCGTACTGGCCGGGAGCGATACCCTGTATTTTGTTTTCCGATTCGATACGGTAAAGGTCACCGATACGGCGGATGCGTCCCGGTGTGAAATCGGGGGTATGGCGTATCTTGAAGGTGATCTCTTTTTCATCGGTAAATTCTCCCCACGGATCTTCGGTGATGAAGTCGAAACCGTGCAGGTTGATTGTTTTCCCGTATTGCGTTTCCGGGTCGTAGCCGTTGGAGACGTAGATGATATTGCGCTTGATATCCTTCTTGATAACGAACCACGGACCACCGCTCAGGCCCAGTCCTTTCCGCTGACCGATGGTATGGAACCAATAGCCGTTGTGCTTGCCCAGTACTTTGCCCGTTTCCAGTTCGACGATTTTGCCGACACGTTTGCCCAAGTAACGCTCGATGAAGTCGTTGTAATTGATTTTACCGAGGAAGCAGATGCCCTGGCTGTCCTTGCGCATGGCGCTGGGGAGCTTTTGTTCGGCAGCGATGGCACGGACTTCCGCTTTCATCAGGTGGCCGATCGGGAACATCAGCTTCTGGATTTGCAGGCGCGTGATTTGTCCCAGGAAATCGGTCTGGTCCTTCACCGGGTCTTTGGCGGTGGAGAGCCATACTTTTCCGTCTATCTCGGTCGTTGTGGCATAATGGCCGGTGGCGATTTTATCGAAGTCTTTCCCCCATTTCTCTTCAAAGCAGCCGAACTTGATGAATTTGTTGCACATCATGTCCGGGTTGGGGGTGAGGCCGCGTTTCACCGAGTCGATCGTGTAGCTGACCACCTTGTCCCAGTATTCGTCATGCAGGGATACCACTTCCATGCGACAACCGTATTTGCGTGCTATGTAAGATGTAATTTCTATATCCTCTTCGGCGGGGCAGTCGATATATCCGTCTTTATCTTCCATACCGATACGGATATAGAAGATGGTAGGATCGTATCCCGCCTCCTTCAACTGATGGACAACTACGGAACTGTCCACGCCTCCTGATACTAATGCTGCTATTTCCATTCTTTAATAAATATATCGGTTGCAAAGGTACAAAATATTAGGGTGATATTCCTATGGCTTCGATTTATTCGTTACCTTTGCGGGAGAGCCTTTCGTTGTAATACTTCAGGAAAAACAAAAGAATTAGTATAAATAAAATGAGAAATACAATTGTATCGCTTATGACAGCAATGGCATTGACCGCCTGTGCAGGCCCGAAAGAAAAGAATGTTCAGGCACCGCAGGAGGATTTTAATTATGTGGTAGACCAGTTCGCAGACCTTCAGATACTTCGGTACCAGGTTCCGGGATTCGAGTCTCTTTCGTTGAAACAAAAACAGTTATTATATCATCTGTCGCAGGCTGCGCTGATGGGGCGCGACATATTCTTCGACCAGAATTGTCGTTATAACCTGCCGGTTCGCCGCGCATTGGAAACGGTTTACAAGGAATATAAAGGAAATCGCGAGGATGAGCAGTTCAAGGCCCTGGAAACGTACCTGAAACGGGTATGGTTCTCAAGCGGCATCCATCACCATTATGCAGAGGATAAGTTTGTTCCCGGCTTTACCCCTGAATTCTTTCAGAGCTGTCTGGAGCAGGTGAATGTCTCTGAACTTCCTTTGCGTGAAGGACAGACTTTGGAGCAGTTTGTTGCAGAAATCTCTCCGGTGATCTTTGATCCGGCAGTATTGGCAAAACGTACTGTACAGAGCGGCGACCGGGATTTAATCCTGGCATCTGCCAATAACTACTATGGCGGCGGTATTACCCAGAAAGAGGTGGAAGAGTATTATGCCGCTATGAAAGCGGGTAAAGATACCATCACTCCGATCTCCTACGGACTCAATAGCCGGCTGGTGAAAGAGAACGGAAAGATTGTCGAGAAGGTATGGAAAGTAGGAGGCCTTTATTCTGCTGCTATCGAACAGATTGTGGGCGAGTTGCAGAAAGCAGTTCCTTTTGCCGAAAACGATACCCAGAAGGCAATTATCGAAAAACTGATTGAATACTATCAGACCGGTGACTTGAAGACATTCGATGCCTACTCCATCCTTTGGGTAGAGGATACGACTTCGGAGGTGGATTTCGTGAACGGTTTTATCGAAACTTACGGCGATCCGCTGGGTATGAAAGCCAGTTGGGAGTCAACCGTAAACTTTATCAATAAGGAAGCGACCAAGCGCACGAAGATTATCAGCGATAACGCGCAATGGTTTGAAGATCATTCTCCGGTCGACAAACGCTTCAAGAAGGAAAAGGTAAAAGGGGTGAGTGCCAAAGTGATCACCGTATCCATGTTGGGAGGCGATTGTTATCCGGCAACGCCGATCGGCATCAATCTGCCGAATGCGGATTGGATTCGCCGCGACCACGGCTCAAAGTCCGTTACAATTGAGAATATAACCGAGGCTTACGACAAGGCGTCGCAGGGCAATGGCTTTAACGAAGAGTTTATCTGGAGTGATGCGGAGCGTGAAGCCCTCGCAAAATACGGTTTCCTGACTGATAACCTGCATACCGACCTGCATGAATGCCTGGGACATGGTTCCGGCAAACTTCTGCCCGATACCGAATCGGGCGCACTGAAAGCCTACGATTCCACCCTGGAAGAAGCCCGTGCCGACCTCTTCGGCCTTTATTACCTGGCCGACCCGAAGCTGGTTGAATTAGGTCTGGTTCCGGATGGCGAAGCCTATAAGGCCGAGTATTATAAATATATCATGAATGGCCTGATGACACAGCTTGTCCGTATCGAAGCCGGCAAAGACGTGGAAGAAGCTCACATGCGCAACCGTCAGTTGATCGCCCAGTGGGCCTATGAGAACGGTAAAGCCGATAACGTTATCGAATATAAGAAGCGTGACGGCAAGACATATGTCGTTGTAAACGATTATGCCAAACTCCGCAATCTGTTCGGCACCTTATTGGCAGAAGTGCAGCGCATCAAGAGCGAAGGCGATTTCGCCGCCGGAAAGAAACTGGTGGAAGATTACGGTGTGAAAGTAGACCAGACTTTACACGACGAAGTGCTTGCCCGCTATGCCAAACTAAACCTGGCTCCATACAAAGGTTTCGTGAACCCGGTGATGAAAGAGGTAAAGAACGACAAAGGCGAAGTGACCGACATCGTTCTCGATTATACCGAAGGATACGCAGACCAGATGCTTCGTTACAGCAAAGATTATTCATTCTTGCCATCTTATAACGATTAAAGATATGTTGCAGGACGAACTGAAAGAAATACGTACCCAACTGCGCATGGCGATGAACGGTGTCATAGCCACCAGCATGCGCGAAAAGGGCATCGACTATAAGCTGAACTTCGGTGTCCCTCTGCCCGAAATAAAGCAGATAGCCGCCCGGCACGAACCCGGTTCGGAGCTGGCAGCCGCTTTGTGGAAAGAGGATATCCGCGAGTTTAAGATACTGGCATCCCTGTTGCAGCCTGTGGATGATTTTCCTTTTAAACAGGCGGAACAGTGGGTGAAAGAAATACCCTATCTGGAAATAGCGGAACAATGCAGCCGTAATCTGTTCTGCAAATTGCCGTATGTCGATAACCTTCTGCTTGGACTGATTTTTAATGTGGAAGACGAATATGCCCGTACGGTGGCTTACCTTATCTGGATGGAACTGTTCAGGGTAGGGAAGACGGTGGTTGCGCCGGTGAGAGCCGCATTCATCGTGGAATGTATGCGGACGATTGCCTGGCCCGACTTCGGCGCTTCCTGGAAAGAGAAGCAGGCAGCGATAAAAGCAATGAAATTTTACGGTCGCCAGTCGGCCGATCATGCGAAACAAATGTTGAGTGGTTTCGATGACTTTCCGGAGTTTATGAAGACACCGGAAGGGCAGGAAATCTATAATGATTTAAAATTTGAATTTGAATATTATAGCTAAGGCTTTGCGTTTAAAATAAATGCGCTAACTTTGTCGGTCGCGTAGAGTCGCAACGAAATGGATGAAAAGAAGTACATAGAGATGAAGCAGTCGTTTACGGAGTATCTGACTGAGAAAAAACTACGAAAGACGGAGGAAAGATATGCGATCTTTGAATGCATATGTCGCTTCGCCGGTCATTTCGATATGTACTCTCTTCAGGAAAAGCTGGAAGAGGCGAACTTCCATGTGAGTAAGGCAACGCTTTACAACACGTTGGATGTGCTGGAAGACGGCGGCCTGATCGTGCGGCATCAACTCAACGCCCAGTCGGTTCAGTACGAACTGCGGGCATTGGCAGAAACGCACCTGCACCTGGTTTGCATGAAGTGCGGGGCCATTCGGGAAATGAAAGACAGCGTGCTGAAAAAGGAGGTCAACAATCTGAAGATATCCCGTTTCACACAGGAATTTCATGCGCTGTATATCTACGGGATATGCAGTAAATGCAAGTTCAAGCTTCAGCAGAAGAATAGTAAAAAAGAATATTAACAGCCTATTATAAAGATAAAATGAAAGTAGATGTTTTATTAGGATTGCAATGGGGTGACGAAGGCAAAGGAAAAGTTGTCGACGTGCTGACTCCTAACTACGATGTAATCACTCGTTTTCAAGGAGGTCCCAATGCAGGACACACACTGGAATTTAACGGAGAAAAGTATATCCTGCGTTCTATTCCGTCAGGTATTTTCCAGGGTGGAAAAGTGAATGTTATCGGTAATGGAGTCGTTCTCGACCCGTTATTGTTCAAACAGGAAGCCGAAGCGCTTGCTGCCAGTGGTCACGACCTGACCAAACAACTTTGTATTTCCAAGAAGGCACACCTGATCCTGCCTACCCACCGTATGCTGGATGCTGCCTACGAAGCTGCCAAAGGTTCCGGAAAGATCGGTACGACTGGTAAAGGTATCGGCCCGACATATACAGACAAGATCAGCCGTAACGGTCTCCGCGTAGGTGACTTGCTGCACAACTTCGATGAAAAGTATGCTGCCGCCAAGGCACGCCACGAAGCAATCCTGAAATCACTGAACTATTCGTATGATATCAAGGAGCTCGAAGCCCAGTGGTTTGAAGCATTGGAATACCTGAAGCAGTTCAATCTGATCGACAGCGAACATGTGGTAAACAACTTCCTGAAAGACGGTAAGTCTGTCCTGGCGGAAGGTGCACAGGGCACTATGCTGGACATCGACTTCGGTTCTTATCCGTTCGTGACATCTTCCAACACGATCTGTGCCGGATGCTGTACGGGACTGGGCGTCTCTCCGCGTAATATTGGTGAGGTATACGGTATCTTCAAGGCTTATTGTACACGTGTCGGTAGCGGTCCGTTCCCGACAGAGTTGTTCGATGAAACAGGCGACAAACTGTGTACGGTAGGACATGAGTTCGGTTCCGTAACAGGACGTAAACGTCGTTGCGGCTGGATCGACCTGGTTGCCTTGAAATATGCCGTTATGATCAACGGTGTAAGCCAGTTGATCATGATGAAGAGCGACGTGCTCGACAGCTTCGAGACCATCAAGGCTTGCGTAGCCTACAAGATCAATGGCGAAGAAGTGACGGAATTCCCGTTCGAGATCGACGATACGATCGAACCTGTATACGTTGAACTGCCGGGTTGGAAGACTGACATGACAAAGATGCAGAGCGAAGATGAATTCCCCGAAGAGTTTAACGCATATCTCTCATTCCTTGAAGAAGAGCTGGGAGTACCTGTTAAAATCGTATCGGTAGGACCTGACCGCGAACAGACAATCATCCGGTATACAGAAGAATAAACCTCACATACTAATACAAAATGGCAGAAGACCACCTCTAATCAGGCTAATCTTCTGCCATTTTTGTTTTTGGCAGACTTTTTGTAAGAGATATCTTGTATAACAATTAATTATTTGGAACATTATGAGCATGTATTGGATCATATTTATTGGTTTTGCCTTGTTAAGCTGGCTGGTATCTTCCCGACTGAAGAACAAGTTTGAGAAGTATTCTAAGATTCCTATGCCTAACGGTATGACCGGAAAGGATGTGGCTGAAAAGATGTTGCACGATAACGGCATCTACGACGTGAAGGTGATCTCTACTCCCGGACATTTGACAGACCATTACAATCCTGCCAATCAAACGGTGAATCTGAGCGAATCTGTCTATTATAGTAATAGTATCGCCGCTGCCGCTGTTGCAGCCCATGAATGTGGTCACGCAGTACAGCATGCAACGTCTTATGCCCCGCTGAAGATGCGGTCGGCGTTGGTACCGGTGGTTAGCTTTGCTTCGAATATCATGACCTGGGTATTGCTGGGCGGTATGTTGCTGATCCACCAGTTTCCGCAGTTGCTGTTGTTCGGTATCATCCTGTTTGCTTCGACAACGTTGTTTAGTTTCATTACGTTGCCGGTCGAAATCAATGCCAGCCAGCGTGCGTTGGTATGGTTGAGCCGTGCCGGGATAACGAATGTCTCTACGCATGGTATGGCCGAAGATGCTTTGCGCTCTGCCGCTTATACTTATGTGGTGGCTGCCTTAGGTTCGCTGGCTACATTATTATATTATATAATGATCTTCCTGGGAGGAAGAAGCCGCGACTAAGCGAGTACCGTATCAGATAAAAAAAGCAGCCCGGGCCATTTCAAATGACTCGGGCTGCTTTTTTATTTCTTCTTTTTCTTCGTTTTATGAAATTTACCTTCCATATAAAGTGCCCAGATTAAAAATCCGAGTCCCATTCCCATAAACAGTAAACAAACAAATATAAAATCAGGCATAACTAATCCTCCTTCAGTTTAATGAATAATAGGCCTAAAAACAAAAATCCTGAAACTAAAACAAATCCACCCGAATAAATAAGCACATTATATCCCTCAAGATCTTTTAATAATGTTGTGATGACAACTCCTGTTGCCATGTATTTGGCGAAGTCGATGCAAAAACTACCAAGTTCACCGTACAATACTTTCTTTTGTCTCCTTAATTTCTTTTTCATAGCTATACGTTTTGTTAAATATGTTGCAAACATAACAAAAAGAAACGGACAAAACAATGAACCTATCCAATAAATAACGAATTTGAAACAAAATACCTACCTTTGCATTCCGAATAATAATTTAATATATAAAAGTCGGTTAGCTCCGACGATAAAGAAGAGCAAACAGTATATGCAGAAGCCGTCTATACCAAAAGGTACCAGAGATTTTTCGCCCGAAGAAATGGCGAAACGTAATTATATATTCAATACGATTCGTGAAGTATATCATCTGTACGGATTTCAGCAAATAGAAACTCCGGCCATGGAGAACCTGTCGACCCTGATGGGCAAGTATGGCGAAGAAGGTGATAAATTACTTTTCAAGATATTAAACTCGGGAGATTGTTTCTCCGGCATTACCGATGAAGAACTGCTGGAACGTAACCCGGTGAGATTCGGAGTGAAAGCCTGTGAGAAAGGATTGCGTTACGACCTGACCGTCCCTTTTGCCCGCTACGTAGTGCAGCACCGCAACGATATAACATTCCCTTTCAAACGTTATCAGATACAACCCGTATGGCGTGCCGACCGTCCGCAGAAAGGACGTTACCGTGAGTTCTACCAGTGCGACGGTGACGTGGTAGGCTCTGATTCGCTGATCAACGAAGTGGAACTGATTCAGATTATGGATGAGGTGTTCCACCGTTTCGGTATCCGTGTTTGCATCAAAATGAACAACCGTAAGATATTGTCGGGTATTGCCGAAATTATCGGTGAAGCGGATAAGATTGTTGATATAACAGTGGCTATCGACAAATTGGATAAGATCGGTCTGGATAATGTAAACGAAGAACTGCGTTCCAAAGGTCTTTCCGAAGAGGCGATTGCCCGCTTGCAACCGATCATCATGCTGTCGGGTAGCAATCGAGAAAAACTGGCCGTCCTGAAAGAACAGCTGGCTACCTCTGAAATAGCCGTGAAGGGTATCGAAGAAATGACCTTCATTCTCGACCGTATCGACCAGCTGCCTATGCATTCGGAACTGGAACTCGACCTGACGTTGGCTCGCGGTCTGAACTATTATACCGGTGCCATCTTCGAAGTTAAAGCCCTGGATGTTCAGATAGGAAGTATCACCGGTGGCGGACGATATGACAACTTGACCGGTGTATTTGGCATGGATGGCGTTTCGGGTGTCGGTATCTCTTTTGGGGCAGACCGTATCTTCGACGTGCTGAATCAGTTGGATCTGTATCCGGTCGATTCGTTGAAGACAACACAACTGTTATTTGTCAACTTCGGAGAGAAGGAAGAAAGTTATCTGTTACCGATTATCGCCCGGGTTCGTGCCGCCGGTATCCGTACCGAACTTTTCCCTGAATCAGCCAAGATGAAGAAGCAGATGGGGTATGCCGATACGAAGAAAATCCCGTATGTCGCTATCGTTGGCGAAACGGAGATGAACGAAGGCAAGATCAACCTGAAGAATATGATTACAGGCGAACAAACACCTGTCACTGTAGAAGAACTGATCGCAAAGTTCTAATCCGATAGCAGCCTTGTCCCCGTGCTTGACACGGGGCCGAAAAGGTGCTGTCTGAATAAATAGGCATATGACCTGTTCTTTTGCGATCCCGTGTCAAGCACGGGAACGGGTTTATGCTATCCTTAATATTACTGTCTCATGAAAACATCTCTTTTAATTCTCGTATTCGCTTTAGTCCTCTCTTCCTGTTCTATTCAGCCAAGAGCATCCTGGGTAACAACTACGGAAAACGAACCGTGGCAGGAACAATCCGACCTGGTCTCTGCCTCTTCGGATACGATTCCGACGATCGACGCGGTTATCCATACCCATAAGAAAGGACAGAAGATAGACGGTTTCGGTGCCTGTTTCAATGAGTTAGGCTGGATTTCCCTGAGCAAACTTGACCCGACAGTCCGCGAAGAGATCATGGAAGAACTCTTCTTCCCGGAGATAGGGGCGAATTTCACCATCTGCCGTATGCCGGTGGGTGCCAACGACTTCTCCCGCGACTGGTATTCCTATAATGAGACCGAAGGCGATTTCGAAATGGAATACTTCACCATCGCCAACGACCAGCAGACATTGATCCCCTTTATTAAAGGCGCACAGAAATACAATTCCGACCTGCGTATCTGGGCCTCTCCCTGGTGTCCTCCTTCCTGGATGAAGTATAATAAGCATTATGCCTCCGCCTATACCGGCGAAGCCTACAACGAGAAGTACCGCAACGGCCTGCCTGCCGATAAGGTCGGTTATGAAGGAACGGATATGTTTATCCAGGACTCCCTTTACCTGCAATCGTATGCCCTTTACTTCTCCCAATTTATCGAAGCCTATCGTGAACAGGGCATCGACATCTTTGCCGTCATGCCGCAGAATGAGTTCAATTCGGCACAGATATTCCCCAGTTGTTGCTGGACGGCTGCTTCTTTGGCTAACTTTGTCGGCAACTATCTCGGTCCGGCTATGAAGGAATTGGACGTGAAAGTGATGTTCGGCACCATGGAACGTGCCAATGAAGCATTGGTGGATACCATCCTGACCGATCCGGCAAGCGGCAAGTATATCAGCGCAGTCGGTTTCCAATGGGCGGGAAAAGGTGCGATCAAAGGTATACACGAACGTTATCCCGATATGAAACTCTATCAGACCGAGCAGGAATGCGGCGACGGAAAGAATGACTGGAGCGGTGCCGTTTACTCCTGGAACCTGATGCGTCATTACCTGGATAACGGTGCGTCGGCCTATATGTATTGGAATATCTCGCTGGATAAAGGCGGCATCAGCCGTTGGGGATGGGCGCAAAACTCCCTTGTGGTTGTCGATCCCGATACAAAAACCTTTCATTACACTCCCGAATATTATGTAATGAAACATTTGAGCCATTACGTCCAGCCCGGTGCCCGTAAACTGGAAACCTCCGGCCAGTTCAGCAATCTCATGGCCTTTGTCAACCCCGATAAAAGCATTGTTGTCGCTTTGGCAAACGAAGGAAATGAGGACCGCCAGGTATCTGTTGAAATCGACGGTCGCGTCTACCAGCCTGTACTACCGGCTCATTCCATCGCAACACTGCTGATAGACTAATCGATAACATACCATATATTAATGTAAGGGACGGCAGATTCTAACTCTTTCGTCCCTTATTTTTTTACTTTTTAGCATGCTCGGAATTAATTTTTAGCACGGTCGAAATCTATTTTTAGCTAGCTGAAAATTAAATTAAGGCATGCTCAAAAGAATAAAAGTTTAGGACCTATCAGTTAAAAGACCGTGACTTATGAACTACTTTCCCATGACTTTTGTTCTAGTCGGGAAGCATGTGAGGCGGATGTATAGTCATCCTGTCAGTCATGTCGGCACATCTAAACGTCTGTTTATGCAAAATTGGCAGTCTTTTCCCTGTCAGTAAATTTGGCACAGATTTCGCATAGGAATAAGCGTGAATTAGAAAAACACATGTAAACATAATATTATTAACAATTAAAAATATAGTAAGATGAACATTAGACCATTAGCAGACAGAGTGCTTATCAAGCCGGCTGCAGCAGAAGAAAAGACACTTGGCGGAATCATTATCCCGGATTCAGCAAAAGAAAAACCTTTAAAAGGTGAAGTTGTTGCCGTGGGTAACGGAACAAAGGATGAAGAAATGGTTGTAAAAGGTGGCGATACTGTACTGTACGGAAAATATGCAGGAACAGAAATCGAACTGGATGGTGAGAAATATCTTATCATGCGTCAGTCTGACATTTTAGCTATTATCTAATTCATTAAACGGAAATAATAAAACAATATAATCATGGCAAAAGAAATTAAGTACGATATGGATGCCCGCGACCTTTTGAAGAAAGGTGTGGACGAATTGGCAAATGCTGTAAAAGTAACATTAGGCCCGAAAGGCCGTAACGTGATCATCGAAAAGAAATTCGGTGCTCCTCACATCACAAAAGACGGTGTAACTGTTGCTAAAGAAGTGGAACTGGCTTGCCCGTTTGAAAATATGGGTGCTCAGTTGGTAAAGGAAGTAGCTTCTAAAACAAACGACAATGCAGGTGACGGTACAACTACTGCTACTGTATTGGCACAGTCTATCATCGGTGTAGGTTTGAAGAACGTTACAGCAGGTGCTAACCCGATGGACCTGAAACGCGGTATCGACAAAGCCGTTGCCAAAGTGGTTGAAAAGATCGCTGAACAGGCTGAAGAAGTTGGCGACCAGTTCGAAAAGATCGAACACGTAGCCAAGATATCTGCTAACGGTGACGAAACTATCGGTAAACTGATTGCTGAAGCTATGCAGAAAGTGAAGAAAGAAGGCGTTATCACAGTGGAAGAAGCGAAAGGTACTGAAACTACAGTTGACGTAGTTGAAGGTATGCAGTTCGACCGTGGTTACATCTCTCCGTACTTCGTAACCAACACAGAAAAGATGGAATGCGAGATGGAAAATCCGTATATCCTGATCTACGACAAGAAGATCTCTGTATTGAAAGACTTGCTTCCTATCCTGGAACCGGCAGTTCAGAGCGGTCGTCCTCTATTGATCATCGCTGAAGATATCGACAGCGAAGCATTGGCTACTTTGGTTGTAAACCGTCTGCGTGGTTCTTTGAAGATCTGTGCAGTGAAGGCTCCGGGCTTCGGCGACCGTCGTAAAGCTATGTTGGAAGATATCGCAGTGCTGACTGGCGGTGTTGTTATCTCTGAAGAAAAAGGCTTGAAGCTGGAAGGTGCTACAATGGATATGTTGGGTACTGCTGAAAAGATCACTGTAGACAAAGATACTACAACTATCGTTAACGGTGCCGGTGACAAAGCTGCTATCCAGGCTCGTATCGGTCAGATCAAAACTCAGATCGAAAACACTACTTCTGACTACGACAAAGAAAAACTACAGGAACGTCTGGCTAAGATGGCAGGTGGTGTAGCTGTTCTTTACGTAGGTGCTCCTTCTGAAGTGGAAATGAAAGAAAAGAAAGACCGTGTTGACGATGCTTTGCATGCAACTCGTGCTGCTATCGAAGAAGGTACAGTTCCTGGTGGTGGTGTAGCTTACATCCGTGCTATTGAAGCATTGGAAGGCATGAAGGGTGAAAACGAAGACGAAACAACTGGTATCGAAATCGTAAAACGCGCTATCGAAGAACCGTTGCGTCAGATTGTTGAGAACGCTGGTAAGGAAGGTGCCGTTATCGTTCAGAAAGTAAAAGAAGGTAAAGGTGACTTCGGTTACAATGCTCGTACCGACAAATATGAAAACCTGTGCGCTGCCGGTGTAATCGACCCTGCTAAGGTGACTCGTGTTGCTTTGGAAAACGCAGCTTCTATCGCTGGCATGTTCCTGACAACAGAATGTGTAATCGCAGAGAAGAAAGAAGATACTCCTGCTATGCCTCCGATGAACCCGGGTATGGGTGGCGGCATGGGTGGTATGATGTAATATCTTCCCATCAAGATAAAACCGGAAACGGCTGCTTCCCGAAAAGGAGGTGGCCGTTTTTTGTTATATATAATAATGTATAGGGAATATTGCAGGAAATGAAGTGCTAATGGTTGGATATGTCCTTAAAACCGTCCCCTTTGTACGATTTAAGGTAAGAATCGGATAAGAAAGCATGGTTAAAGGGAAAAAAATATAACAAAAAAATAGTGCAACAAAAAAAGATATGTATATTTGCATAAGAATTTAGGTGCAAGGTATGCACAGATGAATGCGACGGTAAGTAGTCGTCAGAACTTTATTTTGATAGAAAGATTTATTTGAACTTTATATTTTATTACTAATTAAATTATTTGATTATGAACAAAAAGTTTTCTACTTTGTTCGCCGCGTTCCTTGTGGCAAGCAGTAGTTTTTCAATTTTTGCTCAAAATGCGGTCCCAGCCTGGTACAAGACAGGTGCTGATACTTACAAGGCCGATTTTGAAGATCCGACTGCGGATGAATTGAAAGAAGCTGCGAAATTTGACCTTCTCAATAGAGGTGCCTTAAAGTATGTCAATGATCAAACAGTCGGTTACTGGAATTATATTCTGCCTTTGCAGGATGTGAATGTTGGAACTCTTATTCCAGGGGTATTTGTTGCTTTTGATTCTGCGGCAGGCAATGTAGCTGGTGGTCAGTATGTATCTGGTGACAAGCTATATGATAATGTAAATCAACCTCAATATGGTGTTATTACTCAAGGTAATATTACTTATCTGGGTGTTAGACCGACTGAAACAAGACAGGGTCGTGTTGAATTTACATTCGATACAAGAGGTTTGAGCGATGCAACAAGTTTCCATTTTTTCATTAGTCGTTTGAAAAATGATGACGTAAACCGTCACCTGGTTTGGAAGATTGCTAGTGCTAAGGCTTATAAGCTGGATGGTACAGGTGCTCAGGAATTGCCTTATAATGAAAAATATCAGGGTGGATTCACTATCGATAAAGATGGTGTTGAAGTTGATGGTGTAAAAACTCCTGATGCATATAAGGTAATGTTTAATATGGCTAATTCTGGTGAAGTCGATATTGATAACTCTATTGTACATATCGTTCTTGAATCAGAACTGTCTGAACCTGATGAAAATGCAACAGATAATACTTTGGAACCTGTAACATTGTTCTCAAGTGTTAATCTTGATTTCGTTCGTCCGGATGTAGAAATAGTATATGAAGAAGAAAAAGAATTCCGTGTAGGTGTTAACCGTTCTACTGAATGCGAAGCTTCTGAAATGGATGTTAAGATCTGGAAGTTTAATGATAAGATGGCTGGTGCTGCAACTCCTCACCACGTTGAAGCTACTTATTTGAAACTGAATGTGAAAGCTCCTATCGTTCTTGAAAAGATTGGTAATACAGCTGTTACTGCAGGTAACTTTGCTCAAGCAACAGAAGCTGACGGAAGTAGAAGTTTCTATGTACGTGCAGGTTTGTTTAATAGCTACAATCCAGTTGACTGGTCTAATGTAAAGGTTGTTTATCATGTAGAGCCGGGTACAGTGAAAGACCAGTGGGAATTGGCTGACTATATGTTTGCTACAACTACTGCATCCAGTACGGATACAGCATTTGTAAGACATAGCGTAGATGCTCGCGGTACATTCAAATTCGGTGATGACTTGGTATTCACAAAATATGAAGAAGTTCTTGAAACATCTATTGATTTCACATATCTGCCTAAGTTTATTTTAGATTGTGCAGAAGGCTCTGGTCCTGTGCCTGAGGCTGCTGTGAGAATGGAAGCTATGGCTCCTTGTGATGGTGGTGCATTAAATCTGGAATTATTAACTCCGGCTGATCCGGGTTCTACCGACAGATGGGAAGATAAGATTGAATTCTTAGGATTCAACTGGTACTTCGAAGGTGAATTAGTTGCTGGATTTAAACATACAAGATGTATTCCGGATGCTGCTATCGATTGCTTAGGAAATCTGAATGAAGACTGGACAGTGAAAGCTGCTTTCCACTTTGCTTCAGAAAACATGAACATCGATCAGGATGAAGCTTATAATATTGAAGAAAAATGGGGCTTGTCAGCTACATTGAATACTCAGGATGATTGCGAAGGTTATTCAGGACAGGATTTGATCAATCTGGGTGAAGTTTATTATCCGGGTGTTCTGACTACATCTGCTCGCACTCAGCACGTATGGACTAACTGGAAAGGTGTTGAAACAGAAGATGGCGTTGTTGCTACTGTATCAAGTACATTAGCTAATGTAATGAACATTACAGACGGTTTACTTGCTGCTGCTGACAGAAATTCAGGAGAAAGTGGTCTTATCGGTTATATAAGTGAAGCTGTTAAGGGTGGTGCTGAAGTATTTGCAGCTCCTTACTTTACTAATAAAGATTCTTATGTATGGGGTATCGGTGGTTCTTCTCGTAACCATGTCGTTCATGTATATGCTACAGGTTTGAAACCGGATGCTGACGATCCTAACTTTACAACTATCCGTCTGTACAAACAGGCTATGGAAATTGGTGAAAGAGAAGTTGTACAAGATAAGAACTTCTATTTCTCAACAGAATATGCAAATGCCGTTTGGAATCGTGGTGATGTTGGTGGTCTTGAACCGCAGCCAGGATCTGTTTGGCGTGGTGAAAGTGCTGGTGACACATTGTATATCCGTGTTCCGTACAAACAAGCAAATCTGGATGCCCTGAAAAATAACGGTATTGCCGTTAAGGTTAGATATACTCCTCAGGCTAAATTTGATTTGGTTCCGACAGAAGAAATCCTTACCGATATGGCTCAGTTCGGTCTGTTGACAAATGATGCAGGTGACGGTAAAGCTAATCATCCGGGATGGGAAAAAGAATTGACAGGTTTCAACCAGTTCAATGTTGTTGGTTCTGTATTTAAGGGTCTTGTTTCTACTTTGACAGGTGACAAACCGGTAGGTGCTTATACCAGCCTGTTAGGAAATATCCAGAATCTTGATGAGTTTGAACATGGTGAATATGATTCTAACGTATTCCGTGATCTTTATACTAAGAACTATGCTACTTATTACCTGGGTCAGGAACAGTGCTACGAAGTGAAAGATGGTACTTTCGTTATCGCAGGTTTGAACCTTGTTGCTCCGGTAACTGTAGAAACAAGCATGTCTAATAAGATTGGTGCATTCGACCACGATACAACTGTTATCATTGGTACTTTGGATGCTGGCAAATTGATTCCTAACAAATATGGTGAATTACTTGCTTACGTTAAGTCTACATTCAAACCGTCTGACAAGGCTGGTATCGTTCCTGATACAATCCATTCAGCAATAGATAACAAAGACTTCATCTATAATTATGTAAACGACACAGTTCGTCTGTATCCGATGCAGATCAAAGACCAGATCAGCTGGACTTATGTATATGGTTTGGATGAAAAGTATGCTGATAAAGATGTAGAAAACAATAAGGGACAAACTAACAGTTATACAAACTTGTTCTATATCTATGGAGCTTATCGTAACGATACTGTAGCTACTCGTATCTATGGTGATGTTAAACAACCTGAACTGTATTTCGCTGCTACAGCTGATACAAAAGCTGCTAAGTTGGCTAAGTTAGACTTCGGTGCTGTTACATTCATTGATGATGACATTGCTGCAACTAAACAAATCTATCTGATTGGTAAAGACCTGCCGGCAATTGATCCTACTGAAGAAGTATCTAAAGTAATCGCTATCTCTCCTGCTGGTGCATTGATCGCTTCTACTGAAGGTAAGAACCAGGCTGAATATGTAAGCGAAGCTATTATTCCGGTTTCTATCGACCTGTTGGCTGACAAGAGCGACCATGACCTGGTTGCAGACGTATTAGCAGCAAGCACATTGTGCAACTGTACAGTAGATCTACCGGTTAATTATTCTCCGGTTCTGGGTGCTCCTGTAGTTGATACTAAATATTTGTCTGACAACATTAACGGTAGCAAGGCTGAATTCAGATGGTCTGCAGTTCCGGGTGCTCACTACTATAAAGTAGAACTTGGTCAGTACGAAAAACAGAACACTTCTAAGAATATCTTTATCTCTGAAGTGAAAGCTGAAGAAGGTACAATCATGGTTGAATTGTTCAACGGAACAGGTGAAGTTATCAATCCGTTGCTGCACCACAACTATAAGCTGACTATCATGAAGAATGGTGCTGAATATAAGACAATGGATGTTATTTCAACAAATACTCATCTGAATGAAGCTTATAAGGCTGAAGCATTTGACGTTGACGCTGATTTGAGCCCGGCTAACACTTATACAGTTCTGTTGAAAGAAGGTGGCAAGCAGATCGATATCTTCGAATTCACTAACACAACTCGTTTGTCTCGTGACGAAAAAGATGGTCTTGAAGAAAATACTGGCGCATTCAATAAGAATGACTGGAATCCTGACTTCGGTTCTCTGCCGGTAGCTAGCTACATGGAAGAATCTGACAAATGGGACTTCCTCTTTGTTCAGGGTATTGAATCAGAAGAAGTAGGTCCTACTTCAACTTCAATCAGAGCAATCAACTTGCAGCCGAAGACTGAATATGCAGTACGCGTAACAGCTTATAGCTATTCTCCTTCAATTGTAAAATCTGCTTCATCTGACATCGCTGAGTTCGGTACTTCAATCTTTACTGAACCTGTTACAGGTGACATGCAGTTTGACGAAGATTCTTACAGCCCGCCAGTAGGCAACGAAGACATTACAGTTGATGGATTCAACGTATTCGGTGGCGTAGGTTCTGTAACAATCCAGGGTGCTGCTAATAAGACAGTTGTTGTAACAAATGTATTAGGACAGACAATCGCAAGAACAGTTCTTTCATCTGACAATGCTACAATCTCTGCTCCGGCAGGTATCGTTGTAGTAGCTGTTGAAGGCGAAAGCGCAGTTAAAACTGTTGTTAAGTAAATAAGGTACCCGAAAGACTGAAAAGTCCGAAAGTATTAAAGATAGAAACTCCGTCGGGAAACCGGCGGAGTTTTTTTGTATCTTCGCATCGTAAACCGACCGTAAGTTCCCGGTTAGAGAAAGCGAAGGTTTTCTTTATTGGAACAGGTCTTATGATTGAAGCCATGATAAAGATTAAGGAAGGATTCAAAGGAGAACGTTTTGTTTCCCTGCCGGACGAATTACTGGATTCGTACAGCAGCGAACCGCTTATCGGAAATTTGTATGTTAGGAAAATCGGTTTCTTTCCGAAGGTAAAGTATCATTATGTACAAAAGGACCAGGGCTCTAAATATGCGATGCTGATCTATTGTACGGAAGGAAAGGGTTGGTATACTATTTATGGAAAGACTTATACGGTCGTTGAAAACCAGTATATCATTATCCCACCCGATGTCCCCTATTCATTTGGAGCGGACGAGCATGATCCGTGGACCATCTATTTCCTTCATTTTAAAGGAAAACTATGTAAAGAGTTTGTCCCGTCCTACAACATGCCCAAAGATATTTTGCCGGGAGAACATTCGCGGCTTCAGGACAGGATACGGTTATTCGAGGAGATATACAGTTGTTTCTCTATGGGATACACAAAGGAATATATGATCTATTCCAGTATGTGCCTTTATATGTTCCTGAGTTCGTTCATATATCTGGAACAGTTCCGTTATTATAATTTACCTACTCATAAAGAATATTCATTCTCATCGAAAGTGATCCACTATATGCAGGAAAATGTGGAACGAAATCTGACGCTGGAACAATTAGCTACTTACTTTAAATACTCTCCATCACATTTCTCAATGCTTTTCCAAAAAGAGACGAGAATGTCACCGATTAATTATTTTATTCGGCTGAAAATTCAGAAAGCCTGTCAGTATATAGTGCTTACTAATCTTAAATTGAATGAGATATCTATTAAACTGGGATTTGAGGAACCCGCCTATTTCTCGCGTATCTTTACAAGAGTGATGGGAGTTTCTCCTTCCGTATACCGAAAGAAAGAATCAGAACATAGTATAACTCAATCAGAATAATATGACTTGCGGGATTCGCTGAAGATCGCTTCTTTTGCTGCATAAATAATCTTTGCAGTTATGAGAAAAAGAATACTTTTGGCAAGTTGTCTGTGTGTACTGGCTGTAACCTCTTGTACAATACCTGACAATAAGGGACAGATTTGGAATATAGGTGTCCCTGATAGTTCTACTGTTGAATTGGCTTTGGGACCGGATCGGTATAAAGATTTTCTGGCTAATGACTTTGGTTTTGAGGATCGATATTTCTTGGTCGGGAAGAGTGATGTGAAAAAATCATTCCCTTATGTTTTGCCCGGTCCGGCCGATCAATGGGGTGGGACTTGGTCTACCGCAGGTTTAAGGACACATGACGTGAATATCCTTTTCGGATTGGAAAATATTCCGGAAGAAGGGGAGTGGTCGTTGATCGTTGATTTGGCTGATAATTCTCCTCATAAACCTCCTTTGTTGAAAGTCTTGATTAATAATAGTCAGGAAGAGAAAATTCAATTGACTTCAGGAGGAAGCGATGCTTCTATTACAGGGGATATGAGTCAGGCGAAACCGATTCATCTGTCTATTCCGGTGAAGAAAGGAGTATTACGTGAGGGAGGAAACAGTATTACGCTTTCCGTATTGGAAGGTTCGTGGCTTTTGTTTGATCATGTCGGTTTGCAAGGCCCTTCACGTGTCCGTTTGGTGAATCCGGAAAAAGCATTTGTTCGTTCTGTGGAGGCTGCCGATTATGAAGTGGCTACCGATAGTGGAAACAAGCAGCCTTTGCTCGTTGATGTGGAACATTTGGAAGGACAGCCGGCTCTTGCTGTCGAATTGGATGGAAAAGAGATATTTTCAACTGTGCTGGATACAGCACGTTATTGCCTGGAAGTTCCGATGCCGGCTGTTGCATCTTCGCAGATCAGTACTTTCGAGGTTCGGGCAGATGGTAAATTATTGCAGAAAGGAAAGGTGGAACGTAAGCCTCAGCCTCTTCAGACTTTTGCCCGGTATGTAGATACCCGTATTGGCACAGCCCATTCCCGTTGGATGATTGCACCTGGTCCCTGGATGCCTTTCGGAATGGTAAAACTGAGTCCTGATAATCAGAATGCCGGTTGGCAGGCCGGATATCAGCCTACTTTCGAGAGCGTAGGATGTTTTAGCCATATACACGAATGGACGATGGGAGGGCTGGGTATGATGCCGACGAATGGACCGTTACAAACGATTGTCGGTGATGAAACCGACCCGGATTCAGGCTATCGTTCCCGGATAGATAAACTGACGGAAGAAGCTCCTTTGGGTTATTATAAGGTAGACCTTACGGATTATGGTATTAGAGCTGAGTTGACAGCCACAACTCATTGCGGTTTTCAGCGATATACTTTTCCTTCCGATAAGGATAGTGCCCGGGTCTTGGTTGATCTGCATATCCCGGCTGAATATGATTACCAATTAGAGGATGTTGAAATAAAAAAAGTCAGCGATACTCGTATCGAGGGCTACAGTCATCAGTTGTCTAAATATGTATGGAGTTCTGATGCAGATCAGGAATATACCCTTCATTTTGTGATAGAGTTTGACCAGCCTATAGAATCGATGGGTGGTTGGATCAATGAGAAGAGGGAAAAGACGGAACATCTGACGGCCCAAAATATAAAGAATGCCGGTGTCTGGTTACAGTTTGATGCAAAAAAATCACCGGTAGTACAGGCGCGTTCAGGTATTTCTTTGGTCAGTATAGCAAATGCTGCTGAAAATCTGGAGAAAGAAATCAGTTCACCTTTTGGCTGGCAGTTTGATCAGGTACGGAATAATCAGGTAAATGTATGGAACGATTTGTTTAACCGTGTGCTGATCTCGACAAATGACCGTTTAGAGAAGGTGCGTTTTTATACTAATATGTATCGGGCATTGTGTAGCCGTAATATCTGGAGCGATGTAAACGGAGAATGGGTATCTGCCGATGAAAAGGTCCGTCGGTTTTCAGATCCGGATGATGTGGCTTTGGGATGTGATGCTTTTTGGAATACGTTCTGGAATCTGAATCAGTTTTGGAATCTGGTGACGCCGGAGTGGAGTAATCGTTGGGTAAAGTCACAATTGGCGATGTATGATGCGAATGGTTGGTTGGCTAAAGGTCCTGCTGGCATGGAATATATTCCGGTAATGGTAGCAGAACATGAAATACCTTTGATTGTCAGTGCTTGGCAAATGGGTATTCGTGGTTTTGACGGGGAAAAAGCTTTTGCTGCTGTTAAAAAGATGCAGACTACCCCGAGTCAGAAAGTCTGTGGTGGTTATGCAGGAAATCGTGATTTGATGCCCTATCTGAAACACCGGTATGTTCCGGCAGACCTCGGACGTTTTTCTAATACACTGGAATATGCTTATGACGATTGGACAGTATCTCAACTAGCTGAGGCACTGGGGAAAGAGGAGGACGCTAAAGTATTTGCAGAACGGGGTTCGTGGTGGAAAAATGCGATAAATCCGGAAACCGGTTATGCTCAGATGCGGAATAGTGATGGAAGTTGGAGTAAAGATTTTGATCCTTTCCATTCAGGTGCGAACCATCATTATGTGGAGGGAAATGCCTGGCAATTGACTTATTTTGTTCCCCAAAATGTTCCGGCTTTGGCTGAAATGATAGGAAAAGACCGTTTTGTTGAACGTCTTCAATGGGGATTCGGAGCGAGTGAACCTTGGCGTTACAATGCACCCAATGATCAGTACTGGGATTATCCGGTAGTTCAGGGAAATCAACAGTCCATGCATTTTGCCTTTTTGTTTAACTGGGTGGGACAACCTTGGTTAACTCAGGAATGGAGTCGTTCCATCATTGAACGTTATTACGGGGGCGGAATGGCAAATGCTTATCTGGGAGATGAAGATCAGGGACAAATGAGTGCCTGGTTTGTGATGGCTGCCCTGGGGCTCTTCCAGACAGATGGTGGTTGTAGCATCGAGCCTGTTTATGAGATCGCTAGTCCGTTATATGAAAAGGTTGTCATTGATTTGGGCGAACGTTTTGGCAGAGGGCAAACATTTACGATAGAAGCACACAATGCTTCCCGTGTCAATAAATATGTTCAGAGTGCTGTTCTGAATGGCAAGCAACTCCAGTCTTTCCGTTTTCCGGCTTCCGAATTGTTAAAAGGAGGTACTCTCACATTGGAAATGGGACCGACACCGAATTATTCCTGGGGAATAGAGCGGTAGTCTGATTTATTTAACTAAATTCTAATTAATAATATAGTAAGATAATATAAGAATATCGGAGTATTTTATTATGAATTTGTAAAATGGAATCTTTTACTTTGTCTTTAAATAAAAGGGGAGAGCACTCGTAGTAGGCTTTAATCCCGGATAAATATTATGACAGATATAAAAGGTTTTAATATGTTGTTATATGTTTGTATTTATTGCCTTGTGTTAATATGCGTGGTTTGTGATATAAATAATATAATCTTCTTATCTAACAATATTTATTGCTAATTAAAAATAAAGAGTATGAAACAAGTTAATCAATTGTCTAAACTTTTCGCTCAGGATTTGAATCGAAGAATGAAAATTCCAATGATTCTAGTCATGTCGGTTTTGGTTCTGCCGGTTGCCGCGGAATCAAAACATATGTTAACCCCCCCCCCCGTGTTAAAAACAGACAATTATGTGTCTGGAATCGTAAAAGATATTAATGGGGAACCCTTGTTTGGTGTCAATGTAAGTGTAAAAGGAAGTACAACCGGAACCATTACTGATGAGGAAGGCGCTTACTCTTTTGCTAATCTGAATCCCAAAGACATACTTGTCTTTTCCTATTTAGGAATGTTATCCCAGGAGGTAACAGTTGGAAGTCGTACTGAGATCAACATTGTGATGGCGGAAGACGTTATCGGATTGGAAGATGTTGTTGTCACAGGTTATACTTCTATGAAACGTAAAGATATAACAGGTTCGGTAGCCTCTATCAGTTCAGAAAAGATTGGTAGAATACCAGCCAACGATATTACGACCAGCCTTGTAGGAGTTCCGGGTATACGAATGGATGGTAGTTCCATTCGAATCCGTGGAACACGTTCCCGAAATGCCAGTAATGACCCGTTGATTGTGTTGGACGGGATACCTTATAATGAAACGTTGGCTTCTATAAATCCCGGTGATATTGAATCGATTGATGTATTAAAGGATGCTTCTTCTACCGCTATATACGGGGCAAGAGGTGCTAATGGCGTAATTCTGGTTACAACCCGGCAGGCGAAGAAAGGTAAAACGATTGTTTCTTATGATGGGTTTGCCGGAGTCGGAGTAAATGACTGGGGCTCTTTCGAAGTGATGGATGCAGATGAATATATTGCATTCAAACGTGAAGCATACCGAGCTGCCGGAACATGGAACAGTGAAGCTGATGATGCTAAAGCTTTTTCCGGAGCAGAACTGTCCAATATGGGAAAAATGAATACGGACTGGACGGGCGAATACTTTAACCGGAAACGTTTCTGGACCAACCATCTGGTTACTATTTCTTCAGGAAATGACAAAACTCAGTATAAAATCTCGTTTAATTACCGGAATGACGATAGTCGTTATAAGAATAATAACTACAATAATTTTTACCTGACTACCGATTTATCCCATCAGGTATTGCCTTTTATGAAAGTCGGAATCTCTAACCGTGCTTATTATACAATTAAAAATGATAAACCGGATGTGTTCGGTACGGTAATCAGGATGTCTCCGTTGACGTCGGTGAAGGATGCTGATGGTTCTTACAATACCTACCCGTTTGGCGATCCTTTTGTAAAGAATCCGTATCTGAATGAAAGCGATGAAGTCTACAAGGATAAAACGGAAGAATGGAAGATCTTTTTCAGGATTTTTGCAGAGATCAATCTGGCAAAAAACCTTACTTATAATACGAATTTTGCCTATAATCCGGCTTTCTCTTCCAGAGGATATTATTATGATGAAAGAAGCGTTTCTTATCAGGATACACGGAATGTGGCCAGTATGACTAATAATCGGCAAGCCGACTGGGTGTGGAATAATATTCTGAATTATAAGCTGGACATAAAGAAACATACGATTAATTTATCCGGAGTACTGGAGATGCTCTAACTTTGCATAGTTCACCAAAGCAAGATTAATTCAATATATTTGTTGTATGAATAATTGAATTAACCGATCGGTAGAAGTAAACTATCTCGAGATGTAGAGTTGCAATCAG
>NZ_JAMOKS010000021.1:0-118195 GCF_023656785.1 Parabacteroides caecihominis | reverse complement strand
TAACTCGCGATAGTTCATAACTCATGCTTTTGAATAGCCGAAGTTAATTTCTTTCTACTACTTAACAAAATTTCAAAGAACTTTTTCAAAGACTAGTTTTTACACAGTCTCTCAAGAGGGGAAGCTGTTACTCCCGTCACTATAAACAGATAGCTCAATTATTTCTACACTTTCGTTTTCAATAATTCCTCCAACTTAATCAACTCGTCCCTGAACTGAGCGGCCTCGATAAAGTCTAGTTTCTTAGCAGCTTCCGTCATTTGCTTTTTGGTACGTTCGATTGCTTTTTCCAACTGCGGACGATTCATATACTTAACAACAGGATCGGCAACCAGACTTGGTTCCGGTTCGACATAAGCATACGGTTCGGCTGTAGCCGGTTGTTTCTCACCCAGAAGAGAGACACTGGTCTTGATAACCTGCCGGGGAGTAATGCCATGCTTTTCGTTATAGGCAAGCTGCTTTTCTCTGCGACGGGTCGTTTCGTCCATTGTCAGTTGCATACTGGCGGTTATCTTATCCGCATAGAAAATAACCTTTCCATTCACATTACGGGCAGCACGTCCGGCTGTCTGCGTCAGGGAACGGTGAGAACGAAGGAAGCCTTCTTTGTCTGCATCCAGAATAGCTACCAGAGAGACTTCCGGTAAATCCAGTCCCTCACGAAGCAAGTTGACCCCAATCAGCACATCGAACAAACCTTTCCGTAAATCATCCATAATCTGGATACGTTCCAGAGTATCCACATCGCTATGGATATAATTACAACGTATTCCCATCCGGGTCAGATAAGCGGTCAGCTCTTCCGCCATACGTTTAGTCAGCGTCGTGACCAGGACACGTTCATCTTTAGCCGAACGCTGCGTTATCTCTTCCATCAGGTCATCGATCTGATTCAATGTCGGACGAACCTCGATAACCGGATCGAGCAATCCGGTCGGACGAATCACCTGGTCGACAACAATCCCCTCGCTCTTCTCCAGTTCGTAATCGGCCGGAGTCGCACTTACATAAATAGCCAACGGGGTCATCGATTCGAATTCATCAAACATTAGCGGACGGTTATCCATCGCCGCCGGCAGACGGAAACCATATTCCACCAGGTTCTTTTTACGGGAATAGTCTCCCCCGTACATGGCCCGTATCTGTGGGATCGTGACATGGCTTTCATCGACTACCAACATAAAATCTTTCGGGAAATAATCGAGCAGGCAGTAAGGACGTTCACCGGCCATCCGGCCGTCAAAATAACGGGAATAGTTTTCTATACCCGAGCAATGTCCCAACTCGCGAATCATCTCCAGGTCGAAGGTTACACGCTCATATAAACGTTTCGCCTCATAATGCTTGCCAATCTCTTTCAGGAAATTCACCTGCGTACCGAGGTCGACGTCGATCTGGCCGATAGCCATATTTATACGTTCCTGGGTCGTGACAAATAAATTGGTCGGATAAATATTCAGTTCATCCTGCTCGTCAATCTCCTGTCCGGTCTTCGGGTCGAAAGAAGACAAACGATCTATTTCATCCCCCCAGAACTCGATACGGTAAGCCACTCCGTCAAACGATTCGATTGCCGGAAATATATCGACTGTATCTCCGTTTACCCGGAAACATCCACTGTTAAACTCTAACTTATTATTTACATATAAAGCATCGACAAAGCGGCGCAACAACTTGTCGCGGTCAATCTGCATTCCTTTTTCCAGATGGGTCACCTTTTCGGCAAATGCAGTCGGGTCGGCCATACCATACAGGCAGGATACGGAAGAAACAACAATCACATCCCTTCTACCCGACAACAAAGAAGCTGTCGTACGAAGACGGAGTTTATCTATCTCTTCATTAATCTGCAAATCCTTCTCGATATAGGTATCCGTAGTAGGCAGGTAAGCCTCCGGCTGATAATAATCGTAATAGGAAACGAAATATTCTACGGCATTATTCGGAAAGAAGGCTTTAAACTCGCTATACAACTGCGCAGCCAGCGTTTTGTTATGACTTAATATTAAAGTAGGACGTTGTACCTCCTTAATCACATTGGCAATAGTAAACGTCTTTCCCGAACCTGTTACTCCGAGGAGCGTCTGGAAAGGCACACCACTCTGAATGCCTTCCGAAAGAGCCGCTATTGCTTCCGGCTGATCTCCCGTCGGGCTGAATGGTGAAGATAACTCAAAATTCATTATTCGTATAGTCCTTTTTTAGGTATAACTATCCAGAGTATCAAATAAGCTATAACCCCGGAAAACACAGTAAATATACTCAGCAGTATATAGCCGACACGTACCAGCGTCGGGTCCCAACCAAAGTAATCCGCAATACCGCCGCATACTCCGGCAATCATTCCATTATTTGAACGATAAAGTCTTTTTGGTGCTTCTTCTTCCATGATGTCTTATTTTTGTTTCGTAAAGATAGTATATATATCTATATGGCAGAAGTAATCCGATTACAAATTGAACCAGTAATTCATCTTCAGCATAAAAGTATTCGTTGCCGGAAGGCCGAACATACGGTCCAGGTTATTCCCCCAGCCTGTCACCCGGTGGTTGTCTTGGTTGGACATGCGATGCTCCCAGACCAAATAGATCGTGGAACCCGGCAAATATTCCCAACGGGCCACCAGGTTGGAACGGAACTCATTAAAACTAAAGTCCGGATTTCTGAAAGATGCTTCCCTTCCCCCACTTTTTAGATGATAGCTTCCGTCCGAATAACCGATTTCATCCCCGGAAAAGACGTGGAAACGTTTGTCATACGTACGGGATTCCGTATCCACAGCCTCTTTAAAATCAGAGAACTTCGCGGTCGAAGTAAACGGGGAACCATAGAACTGTATGGAGATATCCGGAGTGAGATTGACCTGCAAACGCATTGTCAGGCCATATGTTTTCTGGTCCATGTGCCCCATCAGATAGATAAGCGAAGGGTCTGTCTGAGCGGGAGATGCCGCTGCCGTTAATGTTCCGACATACTGCATATTGTCCGTATTCCAGGCATAATCCACCTGTCCCGACAAATACACATGGTTTCCCAAACGGAAAGTCAGGCTGGGCGACAAAGTATTAAAACGGTTATACCCGTCCAGATTATGATTTCCTTCATATTTCAACATGAACATCATCCGCTTTGCCTTATCCGTATTCACTTTAACCGAAGTCTGGAAATAAGGATTCAACCGCATATCCCAGCCTCCGCGAAGCAAACGGCTATCCAACCGGTTCCAGACAAAAGTTTCCTTCATATCCATTTCATAACGGCTCATTGTCATACTCTGCCAGCGAAGGGCGACATCGTTGCTGAAAGGAGTTCCCCCATAATTCCACTGGTTTTTCTGGGTAAGCGTAAAGGCATTATAACGGAATAACTTCCAGATATCCGTTTGGCGGTACACCACTTCCGTTTCATTCGTCCGGTTATCCGCTTCTTTCATATACCCCATGTCATTCAGGTCGAAACCGGGAGACGACCAGCTAAAGGTTTCCGAGAAAGCCCACTTGGCATTCCCCTTCCGTCCGACTTTCACATAACCGCCGGTTCCGTTCAGAGAACGGCGGTCAGGGTCCACTCCCAGATAACCGGATGCCGATGCACGCTGATAATAATGAACCGGACTGGTTTGCCGGACAGCTATCGCCTCTTTGCTTCCATTCAGGGAACTGAACATTCCCTTTACATCTATATAATAAAGACGGTTCTTGAAATACTGGGTAAAATCTATTCCTGCCGTAAAGGCGTTACGAACCATAAAGTCTTCCAGGTAAGGCTGGTCCAATGCCCGGTTGACGGATGTGACCATTCCTCCGAGCAGGCTATTTCCTTTCCAGTTTTTCTGTACGCGGGCTACTGTATAGTTTGTCAGCGGCTCCACTACTTCAACATCTTCAACCCCGTTACGGGTCACGTTGGCGGAAGAACGGGCCGTTACGCTCTGCACAACTCCTACTGTCACTCCGCGTCTGTTCGTCCCTGTCAGCTTCAGGGCACCGATGATAGGAACATTGTCTTTGCTATCTGCAAAACTATTGATATTGTCGATTCCCTGCGGAGTATATGACGGAGCGGCACCGATACGACGGGTATAAAACATCATGTCACTGCCATTGGCAAAATCAAGGATATGTTTTCCCTCCAGAAAGAAAGGACGTTTCTCGTCATAAAATGTTTCGTAAGCCGTCAGGTTCATCACCGAAGGGTCCAGCTCCACCTGGCCGTAGTCCGGATTGACCGTCAGGTCCAGCGTAAAATCCGAAAGGGCGAACTTCGCATCCAGGCCGACATTTCCACCCCAGCTATGTCCTTTCTGGTAAGGACTTCCGGCAACCTTCGGTTCATTCCGGTATTTTCCCATCACATACGGGAGAAATTCGATGCCACGAGGCTTCGGCAAATCGTCCATCCCGTGCATCTCTCCGAAAGAAAAGACATGTCCGTTATTCTTCAGAGGAATCATGCTCCAGTTCTGAACCTCATTATTCTGACGTCTGATACGGCGGACATGAAGTCCCCAGATGCCATCATCGGAATGCTGGTTATATCGTAATTGGCTGAACGGGATACGCAATTCCGCCGTCCAACAGGAATCGGCCATGTCGATATAAGTCTTCCCTTCCCATACGGCATTCCAGCTTAAATTGACATTCAGCTTATCGGTCACGACCAGGTCAGTCTTGTTTCCCCCCAGATTGATATTAAACTCCGGAGCGGCCCGGTAATCATGATACGTATCAAAGGCTACACTGATAAGGTCGCCCATGCTGTTATCATCCCGGTTACCGATAAAGCGGTTCATCTTTTCCGGATGGCTTTCCTTACAATAGACACCGACATAGATATACTTATTGTCATAGAATAGTTTCACACGGGTAGGCGCATCCGGCATTTGCCGTTCATAAGGAATAATCTGGACAAAACGGTCGGACCATTCGCCCTGCTTCGTCCAGAAATCTTCATCCAGGCGCCCATCCATAACCGGCTTCGCCCCTGTCACTTTCGTTATATTATAAACACGTTTGTATGCCGCTTCAAAAGGGACAATAGAATCTTGTTGCGCCTTACCCAGGGCACAAGACAACAACAAGGCAACAAAGGACAATCGGTATTTCATCTCATCAGTTACAAATAAGCAGCCACTTTATTCCGGTCGGTTTCTACCGTTTCAAACTCCGAAGAGACAATACTGCTTCCCATCGGCACATTTTCATTCCGGTACTCCATTTTACTGTAAACGATGCTACGGGCGGAAGTATGAAACTCCTTCGCTCCTGTTTCCGCTTCGAGTTTCGCGATATTGTTTTCACGGACACCGCATCCCGGCATAATAATGATACGTCCGTCAGCACGCCTCACCAATTCCGCAATCAGAGGAATACCTTTAACGGCATCCGATTGCTGGCCGGAAGTCAGGATACGGTCGCATCCGAGTTCAATCAGTTGTTCCAGTGCCGCAAACGGGTCACGGCAGACATCAAATGCCCGGTGGCAGGTTACCGACAACGGTTTGGCAGCCTCTATCAGTCTGCGCATCAACGGAACATCTATATCTCCCTCTTTAGTGAGGCATCCGAAAACGACACCGTGTACTTTCAGTTGTTTACATAGTTCAATATCCAGCAACATAGCATCTATCTCCGCCGGAGTATACAGAAAATCGCCGCCGCGAGGACGGATAATGACATTTATATCAATAGTAGAAGTCAATGCCTGCGCTGTTTTAATCTCACCATAACTGGGAGTCGTTCCCCCTTCCGGGATGCCGGCACAAAGTTCTACACGCTTAGCTCCCCCTGCCTCTGCTTCCACACAGCTTTGTGCCGAGTTGGCACATATCTCGATTATACGGGTTGGTTTCATAGGTTTGTCTTTATGTTTGTTTTCTTCCATACATTAATATAATGATACAAAGGTACAATAAATTCATAAGACGATTGGTTTTGTAGGTGTCATTATTTATCCTGAAACAACTCCCCACCATAAATACCAGCAACGGGAATAAGAAAAGAAAAAATCGCGTATCTTTACCGATGTATAACATAAAACTTGGAGTGTCTAATGAAAACATCTTGTTCCCATTTACCCGAATACGCTAAGAACGATTTGAAACAGATCGTCAACTTAGTACTGGAAAAAGTACCTCATTGCGAAATGATTATCCTGTACGGGAGTTATGCCAGGGGGACATTTGTGGAATATGATGAACGGAATGAATTTGGTATACTTACTTCATTTATGAGTGACTACGATCTGTTGGTAGTTACCAGCAATGAAGATGTACGAGAGATGGGATATATATTAGATACTGTGGACGACAAATATTACAAACGTCCTGACTACCAAGTTCCTATTCAGTTCATCAACGACGATATAGAAAAATTGAACTCCGACCTGTCGAAAAGGAGATATTTCTATACCGAAATTAAAAAACAAGGAATTATGTTATACGATAGCGGAAACTATAAACTGGAACGTGCTCGGAAACTAAACTTTGAGGAGATTAGGGAGCAAGCACAGGAGTATTTTAATGAAAGTTTCAATAGTGCAAATGAGTTCTTCGAAAACGCAAAATTCAACTACTCAAAGGAGTGGTATAAAAAAGCATCTTTCATGCTGCACCAAGCCTGTGAGAATTACTTCTATGCGTTGCGCTTAGTTCACACCCTGAAAAATAGCAAACAGCACAATTTATCTAAATTATTGGGCTCTACTCACAAATATTCACCGGAACTGCAAAAAATCTTTCCTCGAAACACAAAGGAAGAAAAGCGGTTATTTGAGCTACTCCGGCTTGCCTATGTAGAAGCTAGATATAATTCTAAATTCGTTGTGACCAAAGAAGATATAGATGCTTTATTTCCTAAAGTAGAGAGACTACGCGACATAACCGAACAAATCTGTCAGTCTCAAATCGAAGCATATCGGCAGATGGATAAATAGAGTAAAACAACTATCTTTACCTGTGTATAACATAAAATTTGAAGTGCTTCATGAAAACGTCTTACTCCCACTTACCGGAATATGCAAAGAACGATTTGAAACAGATCGTCAACTTAGTACTGGAAAAAGTACCTCATTGCGAAATGATTATCCTATACGGGAGTTATGCCAGGGGTACATTTGTGGAATATGATGAACGGGATGAATTCGGTATCCTTACTTCATTTATGAGTGACTACGATCTGTTGGTAGTTACCAGCAATGAAGATGTACGAGAGGTGGGACATATACTGGATACTGTGGACGACAAATATTACAAACGTCCTGACAACCAAGTCCCTATTCAATTTATCAACGATGATATAGAGAAGCTGAACTCAGACCTGTCGGAAGGAAGATATTTCTATACAAGCATCCAAAAACAAGGAATTATGCTATACGATAGTGGAAATTACAAACTGGAACAACCCCGAAAACTAAACTTTGAGGAGATTAGACAGCAGGCACAAGAATATTTTAACGAAAGTTTCAATAGTGCGAATGAGTTCTTCGAAAACGCAAAATTCAACTACTCAAAGGAGTGGTATAAAAAAGCATCTTTCATGCTGCACCAAGCCTGTGAGAATTACTTCTATGCGTTACGCTTAGTTCACACCCTGAAAAATAGCAAACAACACAATTTATCTAAATTATTGGGCTCTACTCACAAATATTCACCGGAACTGCAAAAGACCTTTCCTCGAAACACAAAAGAAGAAAAGCGGTTATTTGAACTACTCCGGCTTGCCTACGTAGAAGCTAGATATAATTCTAAATTTGTTGTGACTAAAGAAGATATAGATGCTTTGTTTCCCAAAGTAGAGAGGCTACGCGACATAACCAAACAAATCTGCCAGTCTCAAATCGAAGCGTATCGGCAGATGAACAGTTAGTATTTTGTTTTTGGCGTCCTCATAAATATTAATGAGGCCCTCGTGAACAGAAAACTACCGAATAAGTCCTATCTTTGCTACCAGAAACAAATTGAAAATAAAAGAATGCTTAACGGAGAGAAGCTGAAAGGGCATATACTCATTCTGATAACAAATATATTGTTTGCTATCAATATGCCCATATCCAAATATCTGTTACCTTCCCATGTGCAACCCGAGGCACTTACCATCATGCGGATGGGGTCTGCCTGCCTGTTGTTTTGGTTAACTTCGTTATTTATCAAACGGGAAAAGGTGACGATAAAAGACCTGGGACTGCTTTTTATCTGCGCCATGTGCGGGGTAGGCATCAATCAGGGACTATTTATTGTAGGGCTAAACCGGACCTCGCCGGTGGATGCTTCCATCATCGCAACAGGCGTCCCTATCTTCGTCATGCTACTGGCAGCCGTTATCCTGAAAGAGCCGATCACCAAGATGAAAGCCTTCGGCGTATTGATGGGATGCACCGGAGGGATTTCTTTGATCCTGGCATCCACCCATGCTACGGGGCAAGCCAGTAGTCTGGAAGGTAATCTGATGATCATCGTCAGTGCTTTCGTATATTCCATCTACCTCGTTTTATCCAAGCCATTGAGTTTACGTTATTCAGCGGTAACGATGATGAAATGGATGTTTCTTTTTTCCACGTTGGTATTATTGCCTTTTACCTACCGACATGTCCTTGACACACCCGCTTTCCAGCGGGAGACACTCAATATGCAAGAGCTTGGAGCCATCAGTTTCGTACTGATCGGTGCGACATTCATTCCTTATTTATTAATACCTATGTCGCTGAAACGCATCCGCCCGACAACGGTGAGCATGTATAATTATATACAACCGATTATCGCTTCACTGATTGCGGTCATGATAGGGCAAGACACATTCTCTTTACAAAAAGTATTATCGGCAGCCCTTGTTTTTGCCGGTGTTTATCTGGTTACACAAAGTAAAAGCCGGGCAGATTTGGAAAAGGAAAGCCGTTGAAAAAGCTATTGTACAAACTTGTTAATCACCTTTATAGCCAGAACCTTTATATATTTTATTTGTTTTAAGCAGAAAAATATACGTCACAACTATGGATAGTGTAAGTACCTCTAACAAAACACCCAACAAAAGTATGATATGGCTTATTGCCATATTGGTTATCGCCGTCATTATTGCCTTTCTATGGTGGTGGAACTATCGCAAATATATTTCGACCGATGACGCCAACCTCGACAGTTACCGGGTAAGCGTCGCATCACAGGTCATGGGACCGATGGTCAGGCAATATGCCTGGGAAGGCGATACGGTCAAAGCCGGCATGCTCCTTGCCGAACTTGACAGCAGCAGTATCGTTGCAGAGTTACAGGAAACCATTGCCCGCCGTGAACAGACGATAGCCAACCTGAAACTGGAAAAAGAGAATCTCAACACAGCCATCAAGAACCTCCAACTGGCAGAAATCGCTTACCATCAGGCAGAAGTGAACTACCAACGCGACAAAAAACTATACAGCACCAGTGCCGTTTCGCAGGAAACATTCCAGAATGCGGAAGACTCCTGGAAAAGTACAGGCATAAAAGTAGAAGTAGCCAAAGATCAGATCAAGGTCTCACGGGCACAGATCGCATCCGGTGAAGCGGCAATCACCTCAGCAGATGCAGCGATAGAATCCACCCGTGTTTCATTGGGATATTATCGCATCACAGCTCCGGTCGACGGCGTGATTGCCAAACGGTGGTCGCTTCCGGGTGACATGGTTCAACCCGGGCAGACACTCTTTACAATCAATGAAGGAAAAGACCTTTGGGTAGCCGTTTATCTGGAAGAAACCAAGTTCCGGACGCTCCGCCACGGACAGAAAGCCGATTTCACGCTGGACGCCTACCCCGGACTCACCTTTTCCGGAAAGATATTCTATATAGGTACAAACACAGCCTCGGAGTTTTCATTGATCCCTCCTAATAATGCTTCCGGCAATTATACCAAAGTTGCCCAGCGCATCCCGATAAAAGTCTCCGTCGACCAGGTAAAAAAAGGAAAAGAAAATACCCGGATGCCGAAACTGGTATCAGGCATGTCTGCAACCGTTAAAATTATCAAGGAGCAATAATGGGTAAGAACGGAAATACAAATGATAATGCCTACAAATGGCTGGTGTTGGGCAACATCATGATCGGGACATTTATGGCCGTGCTCGACTCCACCGTCGTGAACACCGGACTTCCGGCCATTATGGGGACGCTCGGTGCCAGTATCAACACTGCCGAATGGGTTCTAACAGGATATATGCTGGCTATTGCGAGCATCCTTCCCGCAGCCGCCTGGCTGTCCGACCGATTCGGATACAAACGGATTTATTTCCTTTCTTTATTGGTATTTACTTTCGGTTCGTTCATGTGCGGAAACTCCACCTCGATCGAAGAACTTATTTTCTGGCGTGTAATCGAAGGCCTTGGATGCGGAGCAATCATGCCTGTCGGAATGGCGATTGTCAGCAATGTTTTTTCTCCGGAGCAGCGGGGAACGGCACTCGGTTTCTGGGCCATCGCTTCGGCAGCATCCGTCTCGTTCGGTCCTTCCATCGGCGGTTATCTGGTCGACAATCTGAACTGGAACTATATATTTTATGTAAATGTACCGGTCGGGGCTATCGCTCTCTTTGTAACAGCCATCCTGCAAAAAGAATATAAGGCGGAGACAGTACAGCCTTTCGATATTCCGGGATTCATCACTTCCGGCATCTTCCTGCCTCTGTTCATGTACGGGTTGTCGGAAGTCAATTCATCTACCAACACACAAGGCTGGAACAGTCCTGTCGTATTAGGCTCGATGTGGATTTCCGCACTTATGTTCATACTCTTTATTTATATCGAACTGACGGTGAAGCATCCGTTAATCAACCTGCGTATATTCAAAGACCGCAATTTCACCCTGGCAAACGTTATGATGTTCATCTTCGGGGTCGGCATGTTCGGAAGCACTTTCCTTATCCCCCTTTATTTGCAGAACAATCTGGGATATTCAGCCCTCCAGGCCGGCATGTTCTTTATTCCTGTAGGAATCATCCAGGGATTCTGCTCCCCCACCGCCGGGGCACTTGGGCAAAAGATAAATCCTAAAATACTGATTGCAAGCGGACTGATCCTGATGGCACTCAGTTTCTATCTCAACATCTTCCTCTCCTTCCTGACCGAAAAATGGTATATCATGATGAGCCTCTATCTTCGCGGCATCGGCATGGGAATACTTTTCACCCCATTATTAACTTTATCATTAGCCCGTATCAGTGTCGTACAGATGGCACAAGCATCGAGTATCACCAATATCGTCCGCCAGATGGGTGGCAGTTTCGGTGTCGCCATCTTCAGCCATATGCTTACCCAACGCACCAGCTACCACACCCAACGCTACAGCGAAGCATTAAATTATACCGGTGAAGTCTACCAACAAACCATCGACCACTTGAGCTCCTTCGCTCAACAGACCGCCGGGGCAACCGGTCATATGGCAAAATCGCTGGCCGAACAGTTAATCATCAAACGGCTCGAACTGGAAGCGTACATAGGCGGCATCAACGATGATTTCTACATCGCGTTCATAGTTACCTTACTTTGCATCCTTCCAGTGTTCTGGCTTCGCAGGATTAGAAAAACCAAATGACTTATCTTGCTTTTATCCAAACTAAATCATATCTTTGTTTCCATAAAAGCAAATAGATTATCCAAATGGAAACAACTCAGGAAATCCTCAATAAACTACGCGAATACAAAGTCGCCTTCGCTGAGAAATACGGGATCGAACGTCTCGGCCTGTTTGGTAGTTGTGCCCGTGGAGAACAAGACGAGCGAAGTGACATTGATGTCATTATTAAAATGAGACAGCCAAGTTACTTCACTCGTTTCAATATCAGGGAAGAACTTGAAAATCTTTTCCGCCGCAAAGTCGATTTAATAACCTTACACGAAAATCAGTTCCCTGCTTTTCGCAAAAACGTAGAACAAGATGCGATCTATGTCTGAAATGAGCATATTGCAACGCTTGGAATTTCTTACAGAAAAGGCCCGGCAAGCTGTTGACCGTACAAGTCACATTACAAGCTATCATGAATTTTTAAGTTCACCAGAAGGTTTGGACATTTTTGATGCAACAGTATTACGAATTCAAGTTACAGGAGAAATGCTCAAACAAATAGAAGATCTTACTCAAGGTCAACTTCTTACTCCCCATTATCCACAGATACCATGGAGAGCCGTTTTTGGATTACGAAATGTCATTTCACATGAATATGCAATGGTTGATCCGGAAGAATTCTTCAGAATATTAAAGACTGACCTCCCTAAACTATTATCAGTCCTTCATGATATAATCGCTGATTTTCGTGCTGGTCGTTATGACCAACAATTTATACGATAAATCAATATTCCATATATTTTAGTAATCTTAATAGCTCCTTTCCCTATCAACTTTCCACTATTTTATCACTTTCTACTGAAAAAATGCTTGCATTTGAAAAATAATGTGTAATATTGCCCCTGCAATAAGATATGAAAACTAGAAAAGTAAAAGAATGATTGCAGGTATAGCATATTATACATGGGCATTGATGACCCCTTGGGGGGTTAGAATTTACAAATAAACAAGAGCAGCGGCCACGTCCTGCATTGTTGCAATCATTTGTATTGCATCCTTTATGCCGGTTCTTTCCGGTTCTTTTTATCAATTAATTTAGTTACAAATATATTGTCAGTTGTCAACCGTCAGCTGTCAATTAAAATAATACATACCGATGAAAGTATTGAAATTCGGCGGAACATCCGTAGGTTCCGTGAATAGTATTTTGAGTGTTAAGAAGATAGTAGAGGCTATTGAAGAGCCTGTAATCGTTGTCGTATCTGCATTGGGCGGCATCACGGATAAGTTGCTGGCAACTTCATCCATGGCTGCCAAAGGGGATGTCGGATACGAAAGGGAGTTCTCCGAAATCATAACACGTCACCTGGATGTGATTCAGGGTGTTATCCCCGACAAGATGCAGCGCATCGAAGTGCAGAAAAAGGTCATGAGCCTGCTGGACGAACTGGGTAATATCTTCAAAGGTGTGTACCTTATCAACGACCTGTCTGCCAAGACTTCCGACACAATCGTCAGTTACGGCGAACGCATTTCTTCACTCATCGTGTCGAATGTCATCGAAGATGCCAAGCTGTTCGATTCCCGTAAGTTTATCAAAACACTCAAGCAGTTCAACAAACATATCGTTGATTTCGAACAGACAAACCAACTCATCAAAGAGACTTTCAACCCGCTACCTAAAGTATCGCTGGTTCCCGGCTTTATCTCTTCCAGTACGGAAAATGGAGAAGTAACGAATCTGGGACGTGGCGGTTCCGACTATACAGCCTCTATCCTGGCTACTGCGCTAGATGCCAACGTGCTGGAAATATGGACGGACGTAGACGGTTTCATGACTGCCGACCCGCGTGTCATCAGTTCAGCCTATGTAATCGACCGGCTGACGTTTACCGAAGCGATGGAGTTGTGTAACTTCGGAGCCAAGGTCATCTATCCGCCGACAATTTATCCGGTATATCATAAGAATATTCCTATCCGTATCCTGAACACATTCAATCCGGAAGCGCCGGGAACTTATATCTCCAAGGAAAAGGTAAAAGAAGAAGGAAAAGCCATCATCAAAGGTATTTCCTCTATCAACGACACCTGCCTGATTACCGTTCAGGGACTGGGCATGGTTGGTGTGATCGGTGTAAACTACCGTATCTTTAAGACATTGGCAAAAAGCGGTATCAGCGTATTTATGGTATCACAGGCCAGTTCCGAAAACAATACGACTTTCGCTGTCCGCAACGCTGACGCCGACCTGGCTGTGCAGGTGCTGGATGAAGAGTTCGCATTGGAACGCGCCCAGGGTGATATGAACGATACGGTTGCCGAAAAAGACCTGGCAACAGTCGCCATCGTCGGTGAAAATATGAAACGTACGCCGGGTATTGCCGGCAGGTTGTTCGGTACGCTGGGCAGTGCCGGTATCAGTGTGATTGCCTGTGCACAAGGTGCTTCCGAAACAAACATATCATTTGTTATCAAGCTCAAATATCTGCGCAAGGCTCTGAACTCTATCCATGATTCATTTTTTCTGTCACAATATAAGGTGTTGAACCTGTTCATTGCAGGTGTCGGAACGGTAGGCGGTAACTTACTGGAACAAATTCGCATCCAGCAACCTAAACTGATGGAACAAAACGGCCTGAAACTAAATGTTGTCGGTATCGCCAACAGCAAACGTGCTCTTTTCCTGCGTGAAGGACTAAACCTGGAAAACTGTATCGACGAACTGAAAAAGAACGGCGAAGAGAGTTCTCCCGAACATCTGAAAGAAGAAATTCTGAAAATGAATATCTTCAACTCCGTATTTGTGGACTGTACGGCAACCCCGGCTGTCTCCGACCTGTATGAAACGCTGCTCAACAACAACGTTTCAGTGGTAGCCGCCAATAAAGTAGCCGCCTCATCCTCTTACAGCAATTATATCAAACTAAAAGAAACGGCCCGCCACCGTGGCGTCAAGTTCCTGTTCGAAACGAACGTTGGAGCCGGACTGCCTATCATCAATACGATGAACGACCTGAGAAACAGTGGCGACCATATCCTGAAACTGGAAGCTGTTCTTTCCGGTACATTAAATTATATATTCAATACGCTCAGTGCCGATATACCTTTCAGCAAGGCAATCCTGATGGCAAAAGAGGAAGGTTACTCGGAACCCGACCCCCGCATCGACCTGAGTGGAAAAGACGTATTGCGTAAACTCGTCATCCTGGCGCGTGAAGCAGGTTACAAGGTAGAGCAGGAAGATGTAAAACGCAACCTGTTCGTGCCGGATAAATATTTCGAAGGTTCGCTCGACGATTTCTGGTGCAAGGTGAAAGAACTGGATGCCGAATTCGAAAACAAACGCCAGCAACTGGAAGCCGAAGGCAAACGTTTCCGCTTCGTTGCCAAAATGGATAAAGGTGTTTGCGAAATCGGCCTGCAAACAGTCGACAGCCACCACCCGTTCTACGAACTGGAAGGCAGCAACAACATCATCATGATTTCCACCGAAAGATACCACGAGTATCCCATGATAATAAAAGGCTACGGAGCCGGAGCCGATGTAACGGCCGCAGGCGTATTCGCCGATATAATCTCTATAGCCAATATTCGGTAAGAAAAGGAATGAATTAAGTTAATACGAAATGAAAAGTATAATAATCCTGGGCGACGGCATGGCCGATGAACCCATTGAGGCACTTGGAGGTAAGACTCCCATGCAATATGCAGATACCCCTTATATGGATAAGCTGGCTGCATTGGGTGTTACCGGACAAATGAAAACTGTTGCCGACGGGTTCCATCCGGGCAGCGAAGTTGCCAACATGGCCGTATTAGGATACGACCTGCCGAAAGTTTACGAAGGACGTGGCGTACTGGAAGCTGCAAGCATCGGTGTCACCCTCCAACCGGGTGAAATGGCGATGCGCTGCAACCTCATTTGTGTCGAAGGAGATATCCTGAAAAACCATTCGGCCGGCCATATCTCTACCGAAGAGGCCGACGAGTTAATACAATTCCTCAACGAGAAATTAGGCTCCGACAAAGTAAAATTCTACACCGGCGTCTCCTACCGTCACCTTTTGGTTATCAAAGGAGGCGATAAACGGCTGGATTGCACGCCACCTCACGACGTCCCCCTCCACCCCTTCCGCCCGCTGATGGTCAAACCGGAAGTGCCGGAAGCACAAGAGACTGCCGACCTGTTGAACGACCTGATTCTGAAATCCCAGGAAATATTGAAAGACCATCCCGTCAACCGCAAACGTATGGCAGCCGGAAAAGACCCGGCAAACAGTATCTGGCCCTGGTCGCCCGGTTATCGTCCTGCCATGCAGACCATGCAGGAGATGTACGGTTTCAATAAAGGTACCGTTATTTCGGCCGTCGACCTGATTCGCGGCATCGGCGTTTATGCCGGTCTAGAAGTAATCAGCGTGGAAGGCGCCACCGGGTTATATGATACCAACTACGAAGGCAAAGCGCATGCCGCCCTCGAAGCACTGAAAACAAATGATTTCGTCTACCTCCACGTCGAAGCCAGCGATGAGGCCGGGCACGAAGGAGACGTAGACCTCAAAATAAAAACAATCGAATACCTGGATAAACGGGCCATCCGCATTATCTATGAAGAGTTGCAGACATGGGACGAACCGGTTGCCATTGCCGTACTTCCCGACCACCCGACTCCCTGTTCGATTCGTACACACACCAATACCCCCGTCCCCTTTCTGATCTACAAACCCGGACAGGAGCCGGATGCAGTGACCTGCTTCGACGAATTCAGTGTCCTGAACGGTAAATATGGAGTATTGGAAAAAGATGAATTTATAAAAGAATTATTATGAAATATTACAGCACAAACAAGCAAGCTCCCCTCGCCACCCTGGAAGAAGCCGTAGTAAAAGGCCTTGCCGGTGACAAGGGATTGTATATGCCCGAACGTATCGTCCGTCTGGATGAGGGCACAATCAACAATATGAAAAATCAGTCTTTCCACGAAATAGCCTGTACGGTTGCACAGGCTTTCTTCGGTGAAGACATTGAAACGGAAACGTTGAATGAAATCGTAAAAGATACTTTATCGTTCGATACCCCTGTGGTAAACGTCTCTGAAAATATTTACAGCCTTGAGCTTTTCCACGGTCCGACACTGGCCTTTAAGGATGTCGGCGGACGCTTTATGGCTCGCCTGCTGGGATATTTCATCCAAAAAGAAGGACTGAAACAGGTTAACGTATTGGTTGCCACTTCGGGAGATACGGGAAGTGCCGTTGCCAACGGTTTTCTAGGTGTACCGGGTATCCACGTGTATGTCCTTTATCCCAAAGGAAAAGTCAGTCCCATCCAAGAATGCCAGTTCACAACACTGGGGCAGAATATCACCGCCCTTGAGATAGACGGGACTTTCGACGATTGCCAGGCTCTGGTAAAATCAGCCTTCATGGATGACGAACTGAACCGCCACATGAAACTGACATCAGCCAACTCCATCAACGTGGCCCGCTTCCTCCCGCAATCATTCTATTATTTCAATGCCTACGCACAGCTGGATAAGCTCGGCAAAGCCGATAACCTGGTCATCTCCGTCCCCAGCGGGAACTTCGGAAATATCACCGCGGGTCTTTTTGCCAAGTGGATGGGACTGCCCGTTAAACGCTTCATCGCTGCCAACAACCGCAACGACGTTTTCCTTGAATATCTAAGAACAGGCATTTACAGCCCGCGTCCTTCCGTAGCCACGATAGCTAATGCGATGGATGTCGGCGACCCGAGCAACTTTGCCCGCATCATGGATTTATTCGATATCTACGGCGACAAACACCATGAAATATGCCAGCACATCACCGGCTACCGTTTTACCGACGAAGAAATCGAATACACCATCAGATATGTATATGAAAACGACGGCTATCTACTTGACCCGCACGGTGCCTGCGGCTATCAGGCTTTGATACAATATGCACTCGAATCTGACGAAACCGGCCTCTTCCTTGAAACCGCCCACCCAGCGAAGTTCAAAGGAACAGTAGACCGTATCCTCAATGCAGACATTGAAATTCCGGCCAAGTTGCAAGCCTTTATGAAAGGGACGAAACAAAGTGTCGAACTCTGCAAAGATTTCGATGCTTTCAAATCTTATTTAATGGAACAATAACCCACTTCTTGAAGTCCCAGCGGAAGCTCTTTGAAGCTTCGACGGACGTTTCTTGATGTCTCAACAGAAACTTCTTGATGTTTCGACGGACACTTCCTGAAGTCTCGGAGAAAACCTCTTGAAGTCACGACGGCGACTTCTTCATCTCACGAAGCTGAGTTCTTCATCTCGCGGCAGCGACTTCTTCATCTCACAAAGCCGAGTTCTTGAGCTCAGCTTTGTGAGTTTATTTTCTCATCTAAAAAAGTCTTCAGAATAAGCGCATGATTATGGTCCGGACTCTTAGAAGCATAGAGTAACGTGATGACCGGATATTGTCCAATCTTCTCCACAAATGCCATTGCTGCCTCCGAACCGTTCAGTTCCTTTCGATACAATGCAGCAAACTCATTCCATCTTTCATCGGGTGCCTGATGAAACCATCCGCGTAACTCTGGAGAAGGAGTTATATCTTTTTCCCACAAATCGAAATGTACAGCTTCCTTTTTCATTCCTCTGGGCCATAAGCGATCTACAAATATCCTGTAGCCATCCGTTGGTTCCGGATCTTCATATATCCGTTTCAATTTTATCTGTGTCATAATTTTCTATCTATATTCCTTATATAAACAACATTTATGACCACATTGTTACCATAAATCTTCTCCACATTTTTTCTTATATTCCTGTAAACTTTCCTGTTGTTCATGGTGTTTATTCAGTACGAAACATAAAAAACAAAATTATGAGTACAACAGTAAAATCAGAACAAAAAGAAAAAGCGGCCCATACTTCAAACAAAGAGATCGCAGCATTTATCGGAGAACTTTTCTCATTCAACAGCAGTCTCAAACTTTTTCACTGGAGCGTAACCGGAACCGGCAGTTATGCCAAACATATGGCACTCGATGAAGCCATCGCCTCCTTGCTGGACGTGATCGACAGAATCACCGAAACAACATACGCCATGGTAGGTGACCTTCAAATTTCTATCCCGGAAACAAAAACTCCGAAAGACATCGTTAAGCATGCATCAGATTTCTACAACTACGTAGAAAAACACAGAGACCTGTTCCCTGAAGCATTCTCACAATCCATTATCGACGACTATCAGGAAGCAATCCAGCAATTGCTTTACAGATTAGTCAGATTGCAATAGCATTACCTGGTGATCTGCCAGTTATTTTTTAGGGTTTATATATTTACACGGAGGAGTTGTTTTCAAAGACAACTCCTTTTATATTTTTTTACCCCGGAGTATCTTTAGTTTCATAAACAAAACTATCTTTGTCCAATGGGACAGACAGGAACAAAGAAACTCGAAACAGATATACAGACCCGTAATGACTTATGTGTTACGCAAAATCCCTACGGAGAATTTGATCTGACCGGTATTTATACCGAGACTCAGTCTAAAGGCGGCCGTAACGTACTCCAAAACTGGGTTACCCATCCCGTTAACAATATCCAAACACTCCATTACCGCATCGAATCCATTCGCGCCGGTGGAATACCCAGCTTCGAAATAGACGGGAACACCCTGGACTTCATCGAATATTACCTGAATTATAATGAACCGTCCCCCACAACCGTATTAGGCGTCCTCTCCTACTACCAATGGTTAAAAAACAAATTGCAGAAAAATCCGTGGAACTATATTAAAAGCCGTGGATGCCTATATTTATGCGAATTGATCCGGGAATTACGCCAGATCTCATCTCCCATAGAAGAGTCCGCACAACCGGACATTATCAAGCAAACGCTCCGGATGATACGCTCCTATGTGGACAGCAATGTTTTCGCTTCAATCCCGAACAGGGAAACCAGATTAACTTGTTACGAAATCGACCAGTTCGACTACATTTTCCGCAATAGGGGAAAAATCGCTGTACGGGGGATACTTGATATTGTATACGAATTGGACGCCTTTCGTTCCGCGCATCAAATAGCTAAAGAGAAAGGATTTTGTTACCCAGAATTACATTCCGGCGACACAGAGTTGGTCATACACAACTTTTTCCATCCGGCTTTGCCGCAAGCCGTACGTAATGACTGGCATTTGGAGGAAAAACATATCAATATTTTCACAGGTTCCAATATGGCTGGCAAATCGACAACTCTGAAAGCGTTATCGTCGGTTATTTGGTTGGCTCACGCCGGATTACCGGTACCGGCAACTTATATGCGTTGCCCGGTATACAAGGGCATTTTTACTTCCATCAATTTACCGGATTCTTTAAAAAGAGGAGAAAGCCATTTCTATGCGGAAGTATTACGTATCAAAAGCATACTGGAAAAAGTAAAGGAAGGAGATGCTTATTTCATCGTGTTCGACGAACTCTTCCGGGGAACAAATGCCCGCGATGCCTATGAGGCTTCGGTCATCGTTCTCAATCTGCTGAAAAAATATCCGCAAAGCAAATTCCTTCTTTCCACCCATATCATAGAACTTGCGGAAGCCTTTTATACAGAAAAAACATGTCAGTTCAACTACATGGAATCTGAAATAAAAGACGACCGCTTCATTTGTAGCTATCGGTTGAAAGAAGGAATTTCCGAATCGCGCATCGGCAGCTGGTTAGTCAGAAAAGAGCTAAACACCAACATATCGACTGTCTGAAAAGACTGCGGGATACCCTAATATCATCCCCTATCCTTTGACTAATCCTGCAATTAATTTATGTACGGGCTCTTCATCTACTTTTATATTTTCTATTTGTTTGATTAATAATTGAGATGCCAGCCGTCCCATATCTGCTATTGGCTGATGAATATATGGAATAAAAAACGGCATAAAGTCAAATGCATCGCTTTTATCAAAACAAACAACAGAGACATCTTCTCCTATTCGGAAATTTAAATGTAGCATTTGTTTGATTCCTGTCATAGCGATCGTATTCGTTGCGAAAAGAATACCGTCCATATCTTTTCTCTTCTGCGATAACCAGGTTATAGCTCCCATTATATCTTCATTCATAAATTTATAACGTACCTTTTTTACCAATCCTTCATCATATAAACCGGCTTCCTTCAAAGCATTTGCATATCCTCTCTCACGCTCAAACATATGAGGCTGCCTGTTATCGTAAATGAGCAGTGCTATCTTTTTACAATGGATATCTATCAGATAACGAGTCGCTTCATAGGCTGCCTGATAATTGTCTATCAATACACTGTCTACCTGTAACGACGGATAATAACGGTCTATCAGAACTAAAGGTACATGATGATTTACCAATTGTACAATGCTGCTCTCCCCAAACTCTGTCGGAACAATAATAAACCCATCGACCTGACGACTTTTGAGCAGACTAATCATCCTATCCATCTGCACATCGCTTTCATCCGTATTCATTATTATAACAGCATACCCGGCTTTTTCCATTTCATCCTGGATATAGAATGCCAATGTACCGAAAAAAGGGTTGGATATATCAGCGACCAATAGGCCTATTGTCTGCGAACGACCACTCTGTAAACTCATTGCTAACCGATTCGGTTGATAATTCATTTCATGGGCCACATTTTTTATCTTTTCAGACATTTCTTTACTGACCCGACCATTTTTATTTTTCCCAGTCAAGACAAGAGATACAGTAGCTGTAGAAACTCCAACAACCTGAGCGATATCTTTTATAGATACTTTCTTCATATTTTCCATCATAAATTCTATGCAAAGTAACAAAAAATAACTCTATTTATTGCGTTGCTTTCCAGCGAATAGGGATAATAAAAACCCCACAAAAAATATCAGAATTGTTCCAAAAACAATAGTCAGGTAATTATGGAACAGAATATTATTACCAAAACTCATCCAAGCTATCAGGATAACTCCGCAAACCACCCCTATCATAGCATGAATGTTTCTTACCCGTTTTACCATATATCCCAAAAGGAAGAGTCCCAGCATTCCCCCACTAAATATGGCCGCTAAACTCCACCAAGCCTCCAGGGCGCTTTGAACGGACATCATAGCCAAGCCCAAACCAATACCCAATACCCCCAGAATAAATGAAGTTGTATAAAGAACATACATATTTTGTTTGTCTGTCATCTTCCTCTTATGCTGAAAAAAGTCTGTCAGGATAATCGTGGCAGAACTGTTTATACTTGTAGAAACGGTACTCATCCCAGCTGCACAAATCGCTGCAATCAAAAGGCCTGTGACACCTGAAGGAAGACCATGAACAATAAAAAAGGGAAAAACAGCATCATTAGGGATATTCTCAGGAAGTAAATCCGGAGAAGCGGTATAATAGGCAAACAAAGCCGTTCCGATAAAGAAGAAAAACATACTGACCGGCACGTAAAGCAATCCACCGAATAAAGCGGCGGAACGGGCACCTTTATCATCCTTTGCCGTCTTATAGCGTTGTACGTAATTCTGATCGATGCCATAATTCTGAAGATTAATAAAAAGTCCGTATATCAATGTCACCCAGAAAGTTGCAGTATTAAGTTCCGGACCAAAACTTCCTAACGAAAATTTATTGTTCTCCATCGCTATCGAGAATAACTGTGAGGGACCTTCCGGCATGGAAAATAATAAAACTAAGACACATGCCACTGCACCGGCTATCAAGACAATACCCTGAATGGCATCTGTCCAAATAACAGCTGTTATTCCCCCCAACATAGAATAGATAACCACACAAAGTCCGGAGATCATAATGATGACAGGAACACTCCAACCCAACATCGTATGCAATGGTAAAGCCATTAAATACAATACAGAACCTATTCGGGCGACCTGTGTTAAAAGATAACAGCAGGAAGCATAAATTCTTGCCCAATACCCGAATCGTTCCTCTAAATAACTATAAGCGGAAATACTACTGATATTTCTATAAAAAGGGACAAAATATTTTGCCGCAATCCAAGAAGCAAGAGGTATGGACAAACTAAAAACAAACGGATTCCAATTCCCCATATAGGCATTTCCCGGTAAAGCTAAAAAACTTATACTACTGACATAAGTGGCAAATATCGACATACCGACAACCCAAGCCGGTAGTCTTCCTCCGGCCGAAGTGTATTCGCTGGAGTTTTTATTTTTGAAAAAAAACGAACATCCGAATAACAATGTTCCAGCCATAAAAACAAAGAAAACGATAAAATCAAGTATAGATAGTTCCATAACATTCATTCTTTAATGTTTATATCTGGTTTATTTACGACTTTGAAACCACACTTTCATTTCATTTGCGCCACGATTCCCCCAGGAATAGTAAGGAATAAACTTAAAATCATCCTGATATATAGTCATAATTTTCCCTAATTCACTTCTTTCATATTGACTGGTAAATGCTGAAGACAAAGAAATACTCTTCCCTTCCAATTTACCATTGTCCACTTCCTCGGCACAATAGACAATCGGTCCGCGTTCTATCGCAATCTTACCTATATTATCAATAATATGCTGATTTGAACAAACATAACGGACCGGCATAGGCATATTGATGGTTACCTTATCTCCTACTTTCCAATCTCTTTCTATAACTACATACCCCTTTTCTTTTCTTATATTTGAAACCGGTTCGCCATTCACCAGAAAATCAATATGGCCATCCACTGATTTGCCATAGGTATAAAGATCACTTTCCGGAAGAGGGTTGTCAGTAATCCAGGAAGGAATGCGAATAAATAGTTTAAATGACGTCTTTTGTTCCGGGTCTATACTTAGTGTGACTTTACCTTCCCATGGATAATTTCCTTCCATGCTGATTTTTACCTGATTATCCCTTATCGGTAACACTGCTGATCCTGCGATAAAAAGATTTATGTAAGCTGATTGATCATGGACTGCATAAATCATCTCCGGGATCTGTGGTATAAAACGAGATATATTAGTCGGACAACAAGATGTTTCAAACCAAGGCTGACGTTTATTCGCACCTTTGTTATAAAGATATTCTCCATCCGACTCTAAAGGATTTACATAATTATATTCACACCCATTCTGGGCCCATCCGGCTAAAAAAGCATTATACAAAATACGTTCGCAAATGTCTATATATTTAGCTTCTCCCGAAATACGGAACATTTTATAATTCCATAAAATATCAGCAATAGAAGAACATGTTTCATTATATGCTTCTACATTCGGTAACTCATATTTCTCACCAAATGCTTCCCCCTTATGACGAGAGCCGATACCTCCGGTCAAATACATTTTATATTTAGTGATATTATTCCAAAGCTTCTCCAGCGTTTTAAAATAAGTAGAATCACCTGTATAAGTTCCCATATCAGCCATTGAAGCGTACAGATAAAGAGCACGGACACCATGACCATAGGCTTCATCAAACTGTTTTACAGGTTTATAGTCCTGAAAAAAATAAGGATTTCGACCTTCATCATATCCTAAATAGAGTTCATGCAGCTGGGCTTCTCCTCTCAAATCCAACAATTTTCCAGCCAACTGCAAATAATCGGCATTATGGGTTACTTTCCATAGTTTTATTAACCCAGTCTCTACTTCCGGATGACCATCGACCCAATAATTCAACGAGTCTCCTTTCAAAAAAGTCCGTACCAATAAATCCGCATTTTTAGTTGCTATGTTTAACAAGTTCGTTTGGTGTGTAGCCTGATAATGAGCAACAGCACTTTCATACAGATGACCGAAATTATACAATTCATGACTCCATATCAAATAAGAAAAACGAGGAGAACGAATATTCCAAGGTAAATTCTTTTCTTTATTGATACGCATTACCGACACTAGGTATCCGTCATCCTCTTGTGCTTTGTCCAGTAAGGTTATTACTGAATCCATATACAAGCGGAGATGTTCGTCTTTATTTATAGCATATTGAAAAGAAGCAGCCTCCAGTGCTTTGAACAGATCTGAATCATCCCAAGAGGCCCCTCCAACAAACCGTCCTTGTTTGAGGCCGGCTGCAACAGCAAAGTTCTGAATACGCCCGTAATCTTCACATTTCTTCAAAACATCAGGAACTGTTACAGTAGAATTCAAATCCAACCTTTTTTTCCAGAAAGAGTCTGTGACAGTTACCTTTTCAAAAGGAACACCATTATAAGTGTATCCTGTCATTTCTTGTTGCATGCAGGATATTAATGTACAAAAAACAAGCGATATTAAATAATTCTTCATTGATATTATATTTAAGAATAACATATATGGTTTACTCTAGCCTCTAAACTCTCCATCCAGAAAAGCCCCCAGTTCTACATATCTATTATAAAGAGATTTATATATTAAATGCCTTTCCGGATTCGGGACAATTTCAACCTCAAAACCTTTACCCATTGCAGCTTGGGCATCTTCTATTTTAGAATAAACCCCAGACACGACAGAAGCAAACATTGCAGCTCCCAATGCACAAGTCTGTTCGGAACGCGCAATCTGTATCGGCATATTTAATACATCAGACAAAATCTGCATGACGAATGATGACTTTTTAGAGATTCCGCCTATGGCAATAATCCTGTCTATGGCAATACCTTGCTTTAGAAAACAGTCCACTATGGATTTAGAACCAAAGGCAGTAGCTTCCACAAGAGAACGAAAAAGCATTGGAGCTGAAGTCCCGAGCGTAAGACCGGAAATAAGTCCTTTAACCTGTTGATTAGCAAAAGGGGTTCGCCGTCCATTCATCCAATCGACGGAAACAGGATTACTCTCGCTTAAAGGTACTTTTTCTGCCTCTTGGGTTAGACAGCCTAAAATATGTTCTTCCATTTTTTGCACGATTTCATCCTTATTATTTTCATTCAAAAATGAAGACAACATATTTACGGACGGCCACAACATCAAATGCTTAAACCAAGCATAAATATCACCAAAAGCTGATTGACCGGCTTCCAGGCCAATCATACCCGGGATAACCGACCCATCTACCTGACCACAAATACCAGCAATATGTCGATCCTCGATTTCTTTATATGGAGAGACCATAATATCACATGTAGACGTCCCCATAACCCTAACAAAAGTTCTGGCAGTAATTTGAGCTCCGACAGCTCCGACATGGCAATCTATTGCGCCCACTCCAACAGCTGTCCATGTCCCCAATCCTAATCTTTCCGCCCACTCCGGCGTAAGATTTCCTGCACAAATATCACTCGTAAATGTTTTCTGATAAAGATGCCCGTCAAATAGAGTCAACAACGGATCGAGAGTCTTAAGAAACCGGGCAGAAGGTAATCCTCCCCATTTATTACTCCATAAAGCCTTATGTCCTGCAGCACAACGACTCCTATACATTTTCTCCGGAGATGTGTTTCCTGTTAATAAAGCAGGGATCCAATCGCAATGCTCAGTCCAACTATATGCTTTTTCAGAAAGAGAAGAATCTCTTCTCAACACATGCAAGACTTTCGCCCAAACCCATTCCGAAGAATAAGAACCTCCACTATCCATTGTATAATCAATAGACCATTCTTTGGCCAGCCTATTAATTTCTATAGCTTCTTGTGTTGCAGTATGATCTTTCCACAAAATAAACATAGCATCAGGATTATCCGAATATTCCGGCAATAAAGATAAAGGCGTTCCTTTTTCATCAATCAAAACCGGAGTCGAACCGGTAGTATCAACAGAAATTCCAATAATATCAGTAACCGGAACCGATGGACATGCCGCCAATGTTTTCCTCACAGCCTGTTCCATACTCTCTATATAATCCAAAGGATGTTGCCGATATTGATTCATAACCGGATCAGAATATAATCCCCGTATCCAGCGAGGATAGTATTCAATAACAGATGCCAGTTCTTCTCCTGTACCGGTATTTACCAGTAAGGTCCGACACGAATCCGTTCCAAAATCTATCCCTATTACATATTTATTCATCATATAAATATCATTAAACAGTTTACAATATTGTCATTTTTCAGGAAGCCATACTTTCATCTGATTAGCTCCCCGGTTCCCCCAAGAATAATAGGGTATGAATTTCAGATTATCATAATATACCGTCGTAACTCCATTCAGAAAATCCGGATCATATTGTAGTCCGACTTTAGCGGAATTACTTACTTTCACATTATCCAGAACTCCATTATCTTTCTCTTCAATACAATATACGACAGGCCCACGTTCCAACGCTATTTTACCGTTGTTCCCTACTACCATTGTTTTTGTTTTAACGCAACGAACAGGCATTGGCATTTCAATGGTAACCCGATCTCCTTTCTTCCATTCACGCTGAATAATAGCATACCCCTTCTCTATTCTAATATCATTCAAAACACGGTCGTTTACTTTTATTGAAACAGGCTTATTGGCAGGAACGATATACTGATATAAGTCACTTTCAGGCAATGGGGTATGGCCTGTCCAGGAAGGAACACGAATATGAAGTTTCCAAATACTTTCCTTGGCTGGTTCCAAATCGAGAGTAACTTTACCATCCCAGGGATAATTTCCGTTCATCCTTATATCCACTGTATTATCGCCTAACGACAAGGTAGTTTCAGCAGCAATAAAAAGATTTACATAAACATCCTCACCATGCGTTGCATAAATCATTTTGGATATTTGTGGAACAAAACGAGATATATTAGTTGGACAACAAGAAGTTTCAAACCAAGCTTGACGTTTATTCGCTCCTTTATTATATATGTATTTCCCATCCGATTCCAAAGGATTCACATAGTTATATTCACATCCGTTCAACGCCCAACCGGCCAAAAAAGCATTGTATAAAATACGTTCACAAACATCTATATATTTGCCTTCGCCAGACCATTTAAACATTCTGTAATTCCATAGTATATTGGCGATAGAAGAGCATGTCTCATTATATGCTTCCATATTGGGTAATTCATATTTATCACCGAAAGCTTCTCCTTTATGACGCGAACCGATCCCCCCTGTTATATACATTTTATATTTCGTCATGTTATTCCATAACTTATTCAATGTCGAAAAATAAGTAGTATCATTTATAAAAGCTCCCATATCAGCCATAGATGAATAAAGATAAAGAGCCCTGACTCCATGCCCCAAAGCCTCATCAAATTCTTTTACAGGTTTATAGTCCTGAAAGAAATAGGGATTACGCCCTTCATCATATCCCAGATAAAGTTCATGAAGATTGTCATCTCCCCGTAAATCCAACAATTTCTTCATTAATAAAAGATAATCGGATTTACCTGTGATTTTCCACAATTTAAACAAACCGATTTCAACCTCCGGACATCCGTCAACATAATTATTTAAAGAGTCTCCCCGTAAAAAAGTATGGACCAGCAAATCCGCATTTTTAGTTGCTATATCAAGTAGATTTGTTTGTCTTGTAGCCTGATAATGAGCTACGGCTGCTTCATACAAATGTCCGAAATTATAGAGTTCATGGCTCCATATTAAATATGAAAAACGAGGAGAACGAATGTTCCAGGGTAAATTTTTCTCTCGATTAATCCGCATCGCAGTGACCAGATACCCATCTTCTTCCTGGGCTTTTTGCAAAAGAGAAATAACAGAGTCCATATAAAACCGCAAATGTTCCTCCTTATGTAAGGCATATTGATAAGAGGCAGCCTCCAAAGCTTTGAATAAATCAGAGTCATCCCAAGATGCACCTCCAATAAATTTACCGGGTTGTACACCTCCGGCTACCGCAAAATTCTGTATACGTCCATATTCTTCACACTTTTTTAAGACATCCGGAACTGTTATTTTCGAATTAATATCCAATCGTTTTTTCCAGAATGTATCTGTTAGCGTTACTTTTCCAAAGTCCATATCATCATATCGGTATCCTGTATTTTCCAGTAACCATTGTAAATTAAACCTATAATGATTCCGGCTACTTACCAAATGAATCGTATGATCCGGTGTTTGTGTAGCTGCTAAATAACCGCGTGGTTCGGCATGACACTGGTCCATAATAAAAAAACCGGTCCAAGCTCCCCCGTCCATAAAACGTTTTTTTCCATCGGTCAATAGTCTTTTTACAGGCCAGGTTTTACCTTCATCAAAAGAAAGAGCCGCATACATTCCATAACCAGTATATTCATTTCCTTTATGATCCGTAAAAGTCATGCCTTTCAAATCATTTTTCAAACGGTACGGATGATTTGTAAATGAAACCAGCAGTATAGGACCTTCAATAAGCCTTGTCAAAACAAGACGCTGTCCACCATCAATCGGAGGGAACTCTGATGCGGTATATGTCCATGTTTTTCCCCCGTCCTTCGACAGACTCATTGGCATGCGTTCTATCCCCTCTTTATTTATAATGTTATTTCCCCGACCAAATGCCATAAAATCGCCATTGGATAATTGAACAACTCCCGCATGAATTCCAGCGATGGAACCACCTGTTCCTTCTTCAACAAAATCATTAGGAATATCTTTCCCCGGATCTTGCCAACTTTTACCATTATCTTTGCTAATATGTAAAGCAGTACCACCGTCTCCACCAGATGTAGCATCTGCGGCCTGTACTAACCATCCCTCTTTGGTTCTGAACATTCCTGCGATTACCTGATGACGAGAAGTATGTTCCGGTGTTATAATGCGGGGAATGCTCCACGTCAAGCCATTATCCGTACTGGTACGCATTATCATAATAAGACTTTTCCATGTTCCTGCCGCTTCTACTCCGTTTATATGGATAAGCGTGCCGTTTCCATCATTAAAGAGGGAAGAACCCGTCATATTTCGATCGGGTACTTTAAAAAATTCACAAGGACTATCCCATTCTGTAGTACCAGCCCGTAGCCGGCTACTTAAGATAGTCATTTCTCTCCCAGCCTCATCATTCGTTGAAAACCAGATAGCAAGTAAATCTCCATTATCACACCAAGTAATAGCCGGACAATGGTTATGATTATAAAAAGGGACGTCGGAAGGACACACAGGATATTTCACAAAAGCAACAGGCTCTTCAAAAAATGCCTCATTACAAGGTTCCTTCCAATTATATTTTTGTTGAGAAATATTTTTCACACAAATATCGTTAATAGCGGGCAAAGGTTCTGTTGCAGGCATTTCTGCCAGTACAACACGAAAACCGGTCAACCAATGTTTATCTTCCGGTATCATAGCCATACGATTTGTTGAACGTAAAAAAGAGACTGGTGTACTGTGGCTTCCGCCTCTTGTAACTCTATACAAGCCATCCGACGGACCAACCGGATCTATTTGCAGCTCCGCATCATAAGGTCCATACCAATCATTGCACCATTCTTCTACATTTCCATGCATATCATATAAACCAAACGGATTTGCCGGCGTTGTTTTCACTTTAAGGTTAATAGTTGTATCCACTCCCCATACATTAAATTGCTTCTTCTGATAAATAGCCGGAAGTCCGTCATCCATCGAATAAGGCAAGTAAGTTCCTGCCTTACAAGCATATTCCCACTCCGCTTCCGTTGGTAATCTGTAACTCTTACCTTCTTTTGCCGATAACCACTCACAAAAAGCTTTAGCTTCTTTGTAATTTACAAAAATAACAGCTTCATCATCTTCTTTAGATAATCCGTATTTTCCACGTAGTAATTTATGTTGAGGATCAAACTGTTCATATTGGACATTGGTTACTTCAGTTGCCCCCATCAAAAATGTTTTAGAGATTGTAACAGGATGAACAGGCGCTTCATCCCGGTTCTCCCCCAATCCATGATCTCCCATATAAAAAGTTCCGCTTGGAATTTTTACAAATTCCATACCAATACTATTTTTCTGTTGTGCATACGATAGTAGACTCACAAACGATAAAGCCAAATAAAACAAAGGAGATTTCATAACATCTGATTTTAGAATTCCAATTATATCCGGAAACTCATCCTTCAATTATGAGCTTCCGGATAATAAAATTAATATAAAGGATTTTGAGTCAATTTTTTATTGACATTCAATTCACGTAACGGTACCGGCCATAAATAATCTCTATCCGGATTAAATTTACGAACTTCCGTCTTAATTGTTGCCAAATTTCCTTTGTCATCAACATATGTTATTCCGTAAGTCTGCCCGGGAAGAACATCTTCTGCAATTTTCCATCTCCGTATATCAAAATATCTTATTCCTTCCAGAGGAAATTCAACTTTCCTTTCCTGACGTACAATCTCCCTCAATTCCGACTGACTCTTACCGGCTGTATATTCCGGCATTCCCGCTCTTTTACGAATTGCATTGATTGCATCATAAACAGACTGATCAATATCATTTGTCTCTATTTTAGCTTCTGCATACGAAAGCAAGACCTCTGCATAGCGAATCAAAATAATATTATTATGGCAATTGCTGTTACTTTCCGCCAGATCTTCAGGATTTACATATTTCAGAAAATTAAATCCAGTACGGGAAGTACTCGTATTCCCATTATCTACGGCATCCGTTCCTATCGGTTCTTGATTAGGTAGCGGATTAAATATACTACCGTTAGGCATAATCGCACCCGGAGTCAATATGGTTGCTTTCAGACGTGGGTCTCTCCCCTCGTATGGATTATAGGGATCATAACCAGATGAAGGATCTGTAATAGCTTTCCCGTTCGACATTTCATAAGAGTCGACCAAACTTTTCAAAGGAACAACACTTCCATCTCCAAAACAGGAACGGGGACTGAACATTTTACTTAAATCGTTACTATAAGTTGTTGCAATATACTGTTTGTCAAAAATAATTTCACTACAATTTTCCCCGGCGTATTTAAACAGTTTTTCATAACTAGGATATAATGAATAGAGTCCCATATCCATAATTTCTTTAGCAACAGCCTTTACTTCCGCATATTTATTTTCTCTTAAATAAGCACGCATCAACATAGCTCTGGCCGCACCTTTTGTGACCCGTCCGATATTAGCCGCATCGTATTTTTCCGGCAGATATTGGATAATATCCTTTAATTCTGTAATGACATAATTAAAAACCTGATCTTTTGGAGTACGTTCCATTTCTCCTGTCTTTAAATCCAATGTCGTTGTTACCAACGGAACATCCCCCCATAAAAACATGATATCCGAATAAGTCATGGCACGAATAAAACGAGCCTCCGCACACAAACGATTTTTAAGTTCGGGAGAAATTGATTCTATCCTGTCGATATTCTCCATAAAATAATTCACCCGCTGGATCGATTCGTAAGCAGTCTTCCATTTATCAGAAGTCCATGTCCATAATTCTGCATCTTGTGAGCCATTTCCCAACAAATGAGCCTTTCCCCAGGATAATTCATTCCAGGCAAGATCGGTTGCACAATCAAGATACATATAATCTGTACCGGGAATAGTACGGTATATACCATTAACAGCCATGATAGCATCTGTTTCTGTTTTCCAAAAATAACTATCGATAATACGGTCTGTAGGCTCAGTATCTAACGATTCACAAGCACTGAACAGAAATGGCAGTAAAATTGTGCCCAACAAATAATTTATTCTTTTCATAATTTGATGCATTAAAAGGTTATATCAATTCCTGCAGACAATGTTTTTATTTGAGGGTAATAATTACCTCTGCTTATACTTGAATTATCCGGGTCTGCAGAACCTATTTCCGGATCATACACACAATCAGTCAAAGTAAACAGATTTGTTCCCGACAGATAAACACGACATTGGCTGGCTCCTATCTTTTTAATTATCTGAGTAGGTATATTATAACCTATCTGTAAATTTTTCAAACGGAGATAAGATGAATTACGTACCCAAAAATCAGAAGGAGCATTACTCGGACCTGACTTTTGCCACATAACAAGCGGATATTTACCATTTGGATTATTTTCGGGATGATAACGATCTGCCCATTCTTCCCAGATAAAACCACCCCAAAAAGGTCCGTCTGTTACACCACCGGAACAAATAGATTTATTCTTCAGTACACCCTGAAAGAACGCATCAATATAAAATCCTTTATATTCGACATTCAAATTCAAACCATAAGTATACCGAGGTATGGTTCCCCCTAAGTCAACCTTATCTTTATCATTCAGTATACCATCCTTGTTTCTGTCTCTGAATTTGGGAGATCCGACTTTTGCTGCTGTATTGACTACCGGATAGCCGTTATCAAAATCTTCCTGCGTCATTAATCCCATATATTCGTATCCCCAAAGTGTATTCATAGCATATCCCTCTCCTCGAATATATTTTTCATTTACTATCTGAGGTTGAATGCCTCCTAAACTCACTATTTTATTCCTTACATCAGACAAATTCGCAGAAACAGCATAGTTCACATTTCCTATTTTATTACGATGTGAAACGGCAATCTCCCATCCCTTATTTTCTACCGAACCTACATTCTGTGTGGGAGCATCCAAGCCGATCAAATAAGGAATATCTACTTTTAAAAGAATGTCATCTGTCTTCTTATAGAAGTATTCACCTGAAAAACTAAACAGACCATTCAGCATATCCAAATCCACACCTACATTCGTTACAGTAGAAGTTTCCCAAGTTATATATTGGTTTGCCAATGAAGTCATTGCCGCACCATTTACCAACTGTCCTCCAAACGTATAAGGTTGTGTGACACCCACTGTTTGATAATATTGATATAAGTCAATATCCTGATTACCCAACTGTCCCCATGAGCCACGTAATTTCAGATTATCAATCGCTTTTATATTTTTCATAAACGACTCTTCTGAAATTCGCCAACCGGCAGAAAATGAAGGAAAGAATCCCCATCTATGTCCATCAGCAAAACGCGAAGAACCGTCATAACGGAAATTTGCTTCTAACAGATAACGGTCATTGATATTATAGTTCACACGTCCAAATAAAGATTTCAAAACCCATTTAGAAGATTTTCCATTATTGGTCCGTGTCGTTAAATCACCCAAGTCCAATTCCTGCAAGTCGTTATATGCAAAATATTTACGAGATGCTTTAATCTCATTCGAATTATCTACAGTTTCCTGATAACCAATCAATCCGCTCAATTCGTGAATACCGAATTTCCGTTTATAATCCAATGTTATATTTTTATCGATATTAGTATGTCCGTTTCTCACTTCTTCCAACGAGTTTTCCCATTTACCTATTTGTGAGCCGGTATAATAATCTTTAAATACATGTTCATTGGCATAATTTTTACCTTCCGCATTGTCGATATAAGCACTAAAACGTCCTTTTAAATGCAATGCTTCTATAATTTCCCAATCAGCAGAAAGACTTGCCATAAAATTATTCTTTTTGGTATCGCAATAACCCGATTCATAAATATTAGCAGCCGGATTTCCTTTTGAAGAAGCGTATGTATATGATCCATCCGGATAATAAGGGGTTGTTGTCCACATCAAATCACTATAATACATCCAATATACATCGTTCGCCTTGTACGGTTTTGTATTATCTTTCCGGATAAAACTTAAATCAGCAGAGACTGTTAATTTATCATGCAATTTATAGTCATTATTCAAACGAATAGAATAACGCTTATTATTCACATTATCTATAACCCCATCCTGATTCAGATAATTCAAAGACAACCGGAATTTATTTTTTTCACTTCCTCCAGTTATACTCAACGCATGTTGCTGTTGAGGTGCATCCTGGAAAATGAAATCAATCCAGTTTGTCCATGGGTATTTAAATGGATCTTCCCCGGATAATGTTTTTTGGATATATTCATCATTAAAGCGGGGAGAGTTTCCCATATTTGTATACGCTTCATTAATTATATCCATATATGTAGCCGCATCGACACTTTTAGGGAAACGTGTTGGTTTCTGAACAGAATAATTAAAATTATAATTAATTGTCAGTTTTTTATCCGAACCACGTTTGGTCGTTACCAAAATAACGCCGTTAGCTGCACGTGAACCATAAATTGATGCCGATGCAGCATCCTTTAATATAGATACTGATTCTATATCTTGCGGCAGTACATCGTTCATACTGGAAACAGGTACATTGTCTACCAGAATCAAAGGATTTGATTTTCCCAAAGTTCCTATTCCGCGAATATTGATGCTGGAACTTTCATTTCCCGGTTCTCCTCCCTTATCTATAATAGTTAGCCCCGGAGCCATCCCCTGAAGTGCAGTAGTCGAATTATTAAAAGTTCGTTCATTAAGTACCTCACCTTTTACACTACTTACGGCACCAGTCAGATTCACTTTTTTCTGTGTACCGTAACCAATAACGACTACTTCATCCAGCAATTGGTTATCCTCAGACATTTTGACATCAATATGTGTCTGGTTACCAACAACGATTTCTTTCATGTTGTAACCGATATATGAGAACTGTAATACCGAACCTGTAGGAACTTCTATTGAATAATTACCATCAACATCCGTTACAGTTCCATTTGTCGTACCTTTTACTACAATACTAACCCCAGCCAAAGGTCCCATATTATCTGTAACACTTCCGGTTACGGTTTTCCCCACCTGCTGTTCAACCACATACGAGGGACTAGCTAACATACTTAGCGGATACCCGCCCATTGATAAGAAAAGAAAATAAAAGCATCCTTTTCTCAATCTGTAAACAAATTGCTTGTTTTTCATAAACTTATAGATTTAATAAATACTAAATGTCCAAACCTAACTCTATTAATTTTTTCTTTACAACCGCACGTTCAGCATCTTTGAATTTGTGAAACGGCTCCGCCATATAATCACTGCAAACGCCCAGTAGATTCAAAGCTGTCTTTACGCCTTTGATATAACTGGATGCATATTTTCCAATATTATAGAGAGAAAGACTAACCCGTAAAACTTGTGATTGCAGCTCCGCCAATTTTTCAAAATCTTTACTCGCTGCTGCATCATAAAGGGCAACATACAACTCTGGAAAAAGATTGGCTCCTCCGTTCACTCCTCCATGACCGCCCATCAAAATAACCTCCGCAGTCATCTCTTCCGGACCACATAATAAAGTAAACTCAGGCTTATTTCTAAGTAAATAGATTAGTTTCTGAAAATAAACGCCATTGGCCGAACTATCCTTCAACCCGATAATATTGGGATTCTCAGACAAAGCCAAAACAGTCTCCGGCTCAATCATAACTTTCACATGAGAGGGCATATTGTAAAGGAATAAAGGCAAAGGCAATTGATTCGCCAGATCGTTATAATACTGGATCAATTCTGCCTGACCAGGAGCAAAATAGTAAGGGGGAGCAGCAACCAAAGCATCGGCGCCATACAAGGCCGCATTCGCAGCTAGTAATAAAGATTCGGAAAAACTCGTATCCGTAATTCCGACCAATACCGGAATACGTTTCTCTACAATCCGACACGTTTCCTTTATCAGTTCTTTTCTGACATTATAACTGATATTCTGGGCTTCTCCGCTGGTACCCAAAATAAAAACACCGGAAACACCTCCTTTGATCATACGATTCAAAAGATTTTCCAATCCAATGACATCTAACGTATCATTATCTATCATGGGAGTAATAACTGGAGGTATAATACCTCGTAATGGTTTAGTAAACATAGATGATTATTTATATAAAGGTCCAAAATTCTTACATGCACGGTAATCAGCACCCTCCGGATCAGAGCCAAACGCATTCCAGGCTGAAGGACGGAAAATATTTTCCTCCTCCACATTATGCATACAAACAGGAATTGATAACATAGAAGCCAAAGAAATCAGGTCAGCCCCTATATGTCCGTAACTAATAGCACCATGGTTAGCCCCCCAATAATTCATCACAGAATATACATTTTTAAAATGTCCTTTTCCTGTCACTCTAGGGACAAAGAATGTCGACGGCCAGGTTTTATCCGTCCGCTTATTGATTATATCAAATACATGATCCGGAAACGTAGCAGTCCAGCCTTCTGCAATTTGCAATACAGGACCTACCCCTTTTACTAAATTCAGACGACACATGGTAACGGGCATTCCTGAACGAGTGAGAAAATTAGAAGAATATCCATTTCCACGAAAATATTCCAAAGAAGCCGGATACCAGGTCGTAGCTTGTAACATTTTATCCACTTCTTCATCTGTAATTTCCCAATAGGGTTTCATAACAGGTAAACCATTCTCATCAGTTTGTTGTCCTGTTCCATCTAACGTCGTTGAACCCGAGTTTATTAAATGGATAGCTCCATCCGACAAAAGTCCGTCCGGCTTCCATCCACTAACACGTTCTATAGCTTCAGGACTCCAATATGTTCTGACATCAGAAAATATCTGCGCACGATTTGTCAATAAATAACCGAATAACATAGATATACCATTGAGATGATCATCTTCTGTAGCAAATGGTATCGGGGCACGTTTTCCATTCCAATCGAATGAAGAATTCAGAATAGCTTCGGAAAAATCACCATTTGGTAAAAAGTCCGTCCATTGTCGTTGCCCCTGAAATCCACCAACAATCGCATTATGCCCCATTGCTTCTTCTTCATATCCCATATCCCAAAGTTTGGAATTACCAAACATCAGATCACGCATAATGATCGTCATTTTAACAACAAACTCCCAGTCTGCATCTTTCTGTTCACGTGTTTTACGGATAGATTCCGGATTATAATCCTCTCCTTCCCGGATCATGCAGTTCTTCTTTGTCCACTCTAACGCTTTTTTATATTCATCATCATCATAAATATTCAGTTGAATACGCCGAAGTAGTTCCGAGCAATCCACATATTCTGTACGCATACCTAAGTATTCCTGCAAAAAATCCGGATTAACAATAGATCCGGCAATCCCCATAGAAACAGAACCAATAGCCAAATAAGATTTACCTCGCATCATGGCAACAGCCAGGCCCGCTTTAGCAAAACGCAATAACTTATCTTTTACATCAGACGGAATTTCAGTATCCGTTACATCCTGAACATCTTTACCATAAATACCAAAAGCGGGCAATCCCTTTTGATTATGAGCCGCTAAAGCAGCCGCCAGATACACAGCTCCCGGACGTTCTGTTGCATTGAATCCCCAAATCGCCTTTGGTATTGAAGGATTCATATCAATCGTTTCTGAGCCGTAACACCAACAAGGAGTAACAGACAAAGAAAGTCCAACCCCTTCTCTCTCAAATTTTTCGGCACAGTCCGCAGCTTCTTTTACACCACCAATACAAGTATCGGCTATAACACATTCTATAGGAGAGCCATCCGGATAATATAGTGTTTCACTATACAATTTTGCAACCCGGATAGCTAATCCCATTGTCATCTTTTCTAAGGATTCGCGAATACCACGACGCCGCCCATCAATTATAGGACGAATACCAATTTTAGGATAGCAGTTTTTCATGATTTTATAAACCAGTAATTAATTAAACGATTAACTCCACAAGGCACACTATTTCTTTCTTATCAAAATTCTATTTAATTAAACGATTAACTTTAATAGGTAAAAAATATATCCCCGTATGTTTTGTTTGCAAATATATTTAAGTTAAACGATTAATTAATAACTTCATTACATGTTATAGAACAGATTTCTTACTTTTTTGATAAAATTCTACAACTACATAGAAAGACGTAAAGAACTACCTTTACGGACAGCTCCTTTCATTCTCCTCAAAATCCATATTTCATAAACAGATCCACCTTTACTAAATTCCATAAATTATTACGATGTTTTCGTAAATCACCTGTTAACTATTGGGAATTTATTCATAACTTGCCAAGAATTAAATCTGTGTACCCTTTAAATAATAATGTATCATGAGAAAATACATTTTCATCTTTTCCATAATCTGCCTTTCTTGCCAGCATAAGACAGAAACGCTCAATAATGAAAAACTACTTGTTGAAATACAGGTAGAAAATGGTTTGAAAAATAAAGTCGAAGAACTGAAGTTAAGTGATGTTGCAGCAGATATCGAGATTATTCCGTTGGAAACCAATAACGAAAGCGTAATCGGATACATTTTCAATATGGCTACCGGAAATGAAAGCCTGATATTTAATGAAATGAATCGTGTCAGCCGTTTTAGCAGAACTGATGGAAAATTTATAAATACCATAGGCAAATTGGGGACAGGACCTACTGATTTTTATTATTGCGAAGGAGTCGGCCTGGATGAAAGCAAGCAATATATTCATCTGTTCACTTCACCGGAAATAAAAACATACGACTTCACCGGAGATTTTGTAAAATCAGTAAAAGTAGCCTTTCCCGGTGCATCTATGAGTGCCGAGGCAAATCCGGGACGTGATACCCGAACTTATCTTTATTTCAACAACAGACATATTTTACGGAGAATGCTTCCTGTATTTGACGGTACCAAAGATATCTGGCAGTTAGCCATGACAGACACGACCGGGCATTATTTTGCTAAATACAGTGAACCAAGCTGTGTTATGTACCAAAATGAACTAAACAAATATAATTCGGGAGGAAAAGGCTTTGAACCGGAACAAGTCGGTTATATGTGGGGAGCTAACAGCCCTGTCCTGAATCGTTATTATAATCATGTGAATTGCCTGTTCGACTCAAATGATACGATTTACCGTTACAGTGAGAAAGAAAACGCATTGTCTCCCCGGTACATCCTGCGTTGCGGCGAGCGCCCCAGCTTTCAGGATATGCATCAGTTGAATAAACCCTGGGACTATTTTAAATACATATTTGTAGTAGATGTTTTAGAAACTAAAGATTTCCTTTATCTGGTTGCGGAAAAAGACCGTTCATCTTACCTGCTGCAAGTCGACAGAAAAAGCAGTTCGATCCAAGCTATTGAAAATAAGGGGGAAATAAAAGAAAGTAAATTTATGAATGTAAGACATCGTAAAGTTTCCAATCCTCAATTTACCAACGACCTTTGTGGAGGCTTACCCTTTTATCCCCGTAGTCAGACTAATAACCAATGGATCGCTTTATATGAGGCTGCTGACCTATTAGAACAAATAGATACAGACAATCTAAAAAATTCCGATGTCTTACTTCCTAAGAAACGTGACCAACTTGTACAGATTTTACAAACTTTAAAAGAAGATGATAATCCGATAGTGATGATCGTGACACTGAAGTAGGCCTTAATCGAGAGCCCACTGCTTCATCTCATACATATCCAGATACTCTTCCCATTCGGGATCGACTTCCGTATAAATAGAAATAGGTAACAGGTCGAACGGAGCGAGTGCCTCGTTCAGACGTTCGCCGAAAACGCGGACTGTACGGGTGTAGAAAACCCATATCTTCTCTCCTGCCCCGGTATAAACAGCGGTAAGGATGGAGAGTTTATCTTTTTCCATGGCTTTGCGTAAAGTTTCCTGTACGCTCTCCATCTGTTCGGCAAGTGCGTCTATGGGCATTCCTTTCTCATCCCCTTCATATTTCCAGGTTATTTCAACACGCTCCTTGAATTTACCGGACTGGATAAATTCCGTCAGTTCATCGCGTCCGCTTACTGTTACCAAATGCCCGTCTTCATCTTCCGACAAGGCTGTGAACCATTCATTACTTAATCTCATATATTTTATTCTTTGTTATTCATATTTTATACGATTACAAAGATAGATAAAGTATTTCATACTGGTCTGACTGATTATTACAATAAAATGACTTAAATTCAGATAGGGCATAAACCTTTTAATCCTACTTTTGTTGCACATAAAAAAAGAACATCACATGATCAAAAATCCTGCTGCCGATAATCGGCTTGTCTGGCTTGACGTTATTCGTTGTGTAGCCATGTTAATGGTGATCGGTGTACACTGCATCGACCCTTTTTACATTTCACCAACCATGAGGGCGATCCCGGAGTACACACACTGGGCCGCTGTTTACGGCTCGCTTTTCCGGCCTTCCGTACCTTTATTCGTTATGATGACCGGATTATTATTGTTACCGGTAAAAGAGCAACCACTAGGAACCTTCTATAAGAAAAGGATATTTCGCGTATTATTCCCATTTCTCATCTGGTCGGTACTATACAGTATGTTCCCCTGGTTTACGGGAGTACTTGGCTTACCTAAAGAGATCATCGGTGATTTCTTCTGCTATACACAGGGCCATGAATCACAAAACCTGATGGATTCATTAAAGGATGTCGCCATGATTCCTTTCAACTTTAGCCATAAGGAAAATCATATGTGGTATATTTACCTGTTGATTGGACTTTATCTTTACATGCCTTTCTTCTCCGGCTGGATCGGGAAAAACAACCGGAAGACACAACAAGCATTTCTGCTTATCTGGGTCATCTCTTTATTCATTCCCTACCTGAGAGAGTATGTATCCAACTGGCTTTTCGACAGAGACGGATATTTGTTCGGTACAGATACCTGGAATGAATTCGGCATGTTTTATTACTTCGCAGGGTTCATCGGTTTTCTTCTGCTGGGCCATTATGTGAAAGAAGGGAACAACTGGAGTCTTCCGAAAACACTCCTGATCTGCGCCGTTATGTTTATTGCCGGCTACTATATAACATATACCGGATTCAGCACTACTGCCGAAAATCCGAATGCAACGGAAACGGAGATGGAGTTATATTTTACATTCTGTAGTCCGAATGTCTTACTGCTGACTTTATCTATGTTTTTACTATTACAGAAAGCGGTAATCAATAACCCGATAGTCATCAAGGCTTTGGCTAATATGACAAAATGCGGATTCGGGATTTATATGGTACACTATTTTCTGGTAGGGCCATTTTTCCTGTTGATCGGGCCGTCTTCATTACCGATTCCTTTGCAGGTACCTCTTATGGCTGTGCTTATCTTCCTTTGCAGTTGGGCATTCACAGCTCTGGTATACAAGATCGCTCCTAAAAAGGCACATATTATTATGGGGTAACAAAAAGGCCCCATAAGTTTTATTTCTAACTTTTGGGGCACATTCCACTTTAACCCGAAAAATGGGAAAATCTACAATAGCTTTTTCAGCTCTTCTATATCCGGCAAAGCGTTGCGAAGTCGCTCCGGCATATCTTTGGACGCACGGTAAGTAGCAACTCCCATCGGCTTGTTATAATCACGAACTGCAAATTCCACAAAAGTTTGATTCATTTCTCTGCAAAGGATTATTCCGATAGAAGGATTTTCATGCGGCTTTCTGATATATGTATCTAAGGCAGATAAATAAGTATTTAGTTGCCCCAAATAGGATGTACGGAATTTACCGGATTTCAGTTCGATCGCAACCAACGAATTAAGTTCCCGGTTGAAAAAGAGCAAATCAATGAACATTTCTTCTCCTGCAACCTCCATGCGATATTGATTGCCTATAAAGCTAAAATCTTGTCCGAGGGTCATTATAAACTTCTTCACGTTGGCAACAATCGCCTTTTCTACTATTTTTTCGTCTAAATCCTCTTCTCGTTCATCTAATTCCTCTACGTTGATGAAATCAAGCAAATATTCATCTTTAAATGAACAAACAGCTTTTAGCCTCTGCTTGGTATCGGGCAAAGTTTGTGCAAAATTGTTAGGTAAAGTTCCACGATGATTATAAAGATCTGCCTTTAAGTAATCCCTTAAAGCATATTTACTCCAATAGTGAGTGGCGCACTCATGTATATAAAACAGCCTTGCTTCCAAAGTCTTAGCTTTGGATATAATTTCGGTATGATGACTAAAGCCTATTGAAAGGAAGTCACCCCAATTAAATTCATCAGCCGTTGGCTGATGAATTTCTATAAGAAGCAATTTTTCATTCAACACCAAATCATCAGCCGTTGGCGGATGATTTAACACTTTATCCCATTCCTCATAAAAAATACGCATATTTCTTATGCTTGTTGCTGAAAATCCCCTTAGTCCCGGCAGTTCTTTCTGCAATATGGAAGAAATCTGTTCTATAGCTCCTTTCCCCCAAAAGTCTTTACGGGAATTTACCGACACATAACGTCCGATACCATAATAAAGAGACAGTTGCTCCTTGTTCACTGATGCAACTGCACGATACTGACTACGGAGTATAGCTTCTTTTATAACTTGTACAGCTTCTCTATAATTCTGATTTATATCCATTTGCATTTTGTTATTATTGACAAAAATACACAATAATACTATTTCTACGACAATAACACATCATTTGTTTTCATTCAACTCTTTTTTCCGTTTCTTCCACAGCTGCCAGCTATTAAATATATTCTGCCACACATTATACATACAGCATAATATAGCTCTGATTATCAAAGTAAAAGCCCACCTATTACTAATAGTGGGTAACAAAATAGTAACAAAAAAAACGAAGAAATCGCTTTGCGGTGGGCTTCATGTGCAAAGGTAACAAAAGCTCTCTAACCATAAAAGCAAAACTGGCGAAAAGAAGAATACTGTTTTTCTTTTCGCCAGCATATATAATTTGCTGTCAATAGAAATTAGTTTAGTCCGTTTTGGATATATAGACAAAAACACAAACTAAACTTGTGTTTATAATAACTTTTTCAACTTATCTATGACATATCTTCCAATGCAGAGAACTTTGAATGATTTAGGTAACAGATATTTGGATGTTTTAATTAGAATGTCCCTTTTTTACACCTAATATCTATCTAAGAAATCTTACTTTTGTTTGATAATTAAAACAGAATGGAGAAAATTCAAGTAATACAACCTACCAAATTGCTCGCTCCTTATATAAAGCAATATTGGCTTTTAAGGATAGATGATGTAAAGCAAGGCTTTCAACGTTCTATCCCGGCAGGTTGTGTAGCACTTGTTTTTCATAAAGGGAACAAAATTATTTCTTCTTTTCATAAGGGAACGCAGCCACATTACAAATAGGGTAAATTTCAATAATGGATTGTTTTGATGAAAAAAACTCTTCAATATTTAGACTTACTGACATAGGGCTGTCATAGAAGACGCTATCTTTGTATCAAAAAGTATTCAACTTAATATTATAGAATATGAAAAGATTATTTTTATGCTCATCATTTGCTGATGTTGCTAATCTATTTGTCGATTGTGCCAAAGAAGATTTGCAAGGGAAAATTATAGCTTTTATACCAACTGCAAGCCTTACAGAACCAATACGATTCTATGTAAAAAAGGGGAAAAAGGCTTTAGAAGAAGCAGGAATGATTGTTGAAGAAGTCGAGATTACCCAACTGCCCAAAGAGGAAATATCTTCTATATTACATAAATGCGATTATATCTACATAACAGGTGGAAATACATTTTTCCTTTTGCAAGAGTTAAAAAGAAAAGGTGTTGATAAAATTATATCTAAACAAGTGAAATTGGGTAAACTGTATATTGGGGAATCTGCCGGAGCAATAATAGCCTCTCCCGATGCAGAATATATGAGAAGTGTGAATTTTGATCCAATAGAAAAGGCTCCTGAATTGAAAGACTGTACTTCTTTAGATTTGGTCGATTTTTATACGATTCCCCATTATGGAAATTTTCCATTCAAGAAAAAAGGTGAAAAGATAGTTCAACTATATAATGAGAAGTTGCAGCTTATTCCTATAAGTAATAAACAAGCTGTTATTATTGAAGATTCAAATATTCAAATTAAAGATGCAAAATGAATAGAATAGACCGTATTTCTGCTATATTGATTCAGTTACAATCGCACTCGTTAGTGAAAGCACAGCAAATTTCAGAACGTTTTAATATAAGCATTCGCACTGTATATCGAGATATAAGAACATTGGAAGAGGCAGGCATTCCTATCATAGGAAATCCCGGTATTGGTTATTCACTTGCAGAAGGATTCAAATTATCTCCTCTAATGTTTACTCAAAAAGAGGCTTTGTCCTTTTTGATTGCAGAGAAATTAGTACATGAACTAACTGATTCAAATAGCAACGAACATTATAAGTCTGGAATAGAAAAGATTAGGTCTGTCATGCGTTTTGCAGACAAAAATATGTTAGAAACAATGGAAAAGTGCATGTCTGTATTGGATACTTATAAATCATCGACCTATAAACCTGATATTCTTTTACTTATTTTACAAAGTATATACCAAAAAAGAATTATTGAAATATCTTATTTGGGAAGTAATGCGTTAAGTGTTTCAGAACGAAAGATTGAAGCTGTTGGAATTTTCTTTTCGAGAACTAACTGGTATCTAATAGGCTTTTATCTTCCCAAAGAAATCTATCTTACATTTCGGATAGATAGAATTCAAAAAATGCACATTCTTAATGAATTACAATCACGGGAGCATCCTCCTTTGGAAAAATTCATACGCGAGTTTTACGATAAAGAAAAATTACATGAAATCGTTATAAGAATAGAAAAGAATAAAACCTCCATAATGAATGATGATAAATATTATTACGGATTAACATCTGAGAAAGAGATAGGGGATATGTTTGAACTTCATTTTCTAACATTTTCAATCAGTAAGTTTGCACATTGGTATCTGTCTTTTGCAGATAGTGCAACTATAATAAGACCAGATTCTTTAAAATATGAAGTTAAAAATATTATCAATAACATTTCTATTTGATTGCTGCCAAATAGTATTTTTAATCGACTCAATGAAAAAAATATTCGACCAAAGATTTTTCCGCTTATTGTCGGAATGCTCACAACGTAAAGTGTCTGCATCTGAATTTGCAGAAGCTATCGAAGAATTGGCGACCCATGTAGCCAATTTTAGTATCAATGAGCAGGATTACAACGTTTTACTACGTTATTTTTCCTTTGGTTTGCACCGTCTTAAATCGTATCGTGTACGGTTTGAGCAAGAAAAAAATGCCCCATCTGCATCTAATTGATGAAGCGATAGGACTTTTGAACACTGAAATACGCCTTATCGAGTGGCGCATCAAATACCCGGAACAGCTACAGCAACGTATCAACAAACAGCCCCTTTCCCCTCTCTATCTCGCAGACAAGACAACCCTTATCAACATCATGGAAATGGTAAGCGGTCTGTTCCTCTCCAAAAACATCGTGTATCAGAACGGCAAGCCCGCCTACTTGGTGGACTTGGCGAAAGCCTTTGAATGGCTGTTCAACATCAAGATAGGCGACTGTTACCAAAAACATGAGGACGTGATAAAACGAAAGCCGGGCAAACTGACCGGGTTTCTTAATGGATTGGTAGAACTTATCAAAAAGGAACATGACAAGAAAGGATATAGATAATCAGTGACTTATGATTTATTTATAGGGGATTCCATTAGTTCCCCCGTAATTTCTTTGCGCCTATTTTCTGAACTTTGCTTCATCAATTGATTGACAGACAAGAATGTATAATCAGAAAAATGAAGCAATCATGTATATAGACAATGACGATTTCAGCGTATGGATGCAGAAGCTGTACGCCAAGCTGGAAGAACTCTGCAAGGATGTACGGGTACTACGCAATGCGGACAAGGTACTACCCGAAGATGACAACCTATTGGATAATCAAGACTTGTGTTTATTATTCAAAGTAAGTATCAAAACTCTGCAACGCTACCGGGCTATCGGTGCGCTGCCTTACTTCACTATCAGCGGAAAAGTGTATTACAAGGCTTCCGATGTCCGGGAGTTTATTAAAGAACGGTTCAGCGTCACCACGCTACGCCAGTTCGAGAAAGAACACTGTACGAAGAAAAAGAAGTGAATCTGAAAAGCCGGAACGGTGAATGTACTTCATCTGTTCCGACTTTCCCTGCTTATGGCTTACCCAACTTATCGGCTTCTTTCTTTAGCTGTTCGGCTTGCTCATTCAACAGCCTTGCACGTTCCAGTGCTTCTGCCTGCTTTTGGATGCGATATTCAAAATCCATCACTGAATCGGTCAAACTTCGGATAAAACCGTTATCCCGTTGCCACTTGAACTTGTTTTCCAGCATATCAAAAGTTTCCCCGTCTGCCTGTCCTTGCATCAGCAAATAGCGGTATTTCATATCGTTGTCCTGCAACTGCTGCATACGTTCAGCCAAACGGACATTCAAGAATATGGAAACGGAACAGACGACCAGCACTGCCGAAAAAACAAACAATCCCGGACGAATCCAAGAAGTGACCTTGTTGTAAATCCGTTGATAGAACGGTAAGGGCGTAGCTTCCTCTTTATCCGTCTTGCAAGAGCCCAAAGTATCAATCATTACCTTGAAACAACGGTAAGTTTCCAATGTTATTTTCTTGGTGTCCTCTATGTTCTTCTGCTGACCTTGCATCCTGCTCCTTATGTCGTCAAGTTGGCTTTGAATAACCCGCAACTTTTCTTCGGGAACAGCCGAATTACTGTGCAGTTCCGACAACGCTTGTTCGATTGCTCCCAGCCGTTCGAGAGTTTCCTCCCGACTGGCTGGCGTTGCCTGTGCTTCCTGCTTCTCTTTCAGTTCCGTAACCATAGAGAGAAGCCCCTCTAAAATCAAATTATCTTCCATGTCTTTACAGTTTAAGTTGTTTTTTCTTTTTCTTCTTCTTTCTCAAATTAAAATTAGGTTCTTCATCCACTGGGGGAGAAGAAGCGGAAAACAGACCGAGCGAACCAGTTATCAACGGACTGTCAGCCTTGCCCGGTGCAAGTGCTTGCTCCCGAACGGGCGCGAAAGTTGTTTGCCGTTGGCTTCCGGCAACATTCATTCCTGCATACCCGAAACATTTGTCCAGTTTGGAAAAACTGAAACTCCGGTCTATCTCCGAACCCTTGAACGTGTATTCACCTTTGGAAAAGGATATGCCCTGTATCTCGTCGGTCTGTCCCTTTCGTTTGAACCGGACGGTAATACCCTTTTCTGCTAACCGCTCCTGTAACTGCTGCCAGTTACGGGATTTGCCGATTTCGTTCTTCACAGCCGTGTAAATCTCGTATTTCGACTTGTCCGGCTCTTTCAGTCGGTGCTGCTTTACCTGTTCTTTTCCACCAGCGAAATAAAGCCCGTGTTTGGCTTTCAGCTTCTTGCATACCTGTTCGTTACGGTACATATCGTTCCTGTCCGAAATGGTCTTGCCGTTATTGTCTATGCGGTTGAACACGATATGCACGTGCGGATGTTCCCGGTCTTGATGACGCACGATGATATACTGCGTATCGGTGATTTTCATTTCACGCATATACTCCTGCGCAAGTTGTACCATCTTCCCGTCTGTCAATTTGGGCGCATCCACTGTCGAATAACTTAACGCAATATGTCCGACAGGCTTCTTCAAATCGGGATTCATCCCGGTCTGCATACAGAAGCTGCGGATTATATCACCCCGGCTTTCAGTCAGAACCCCGTCCGCATGAAGCAAAACCGCCTGCTCCTTGCCAAGCACATAGTTCACACAGCCCTTAAAACCGCTTCCCTTTTTTATTTTTCCAATCATCCGACAAATGGTTTATGATTCCAATAATCCTGTTTTTGAGCTTCACCAGTTCCACCGCCACCAGTGCGAAACCTCCGGCATTCGCCCGGTGCGCCAACTGGTTGATGTTGTTGGCTTCCCCTGCCAGTTTGCGGATGGTGTCCGCATCCTGCCTGTTCAGCCGGGGTATGACCTCTGCCGAAACAACCGCCTGCCTTACATACTCACTGACACGCAACCCGGCTTCCCCGGCTCGCTTCCTGATGGCGTAATACTGCAACTCGGTCAGTTTCGTACTGACAACCCGTTGCTGCTTCTCTATCCGTTTCTTTGCCGGACGTCCCCCCGGCTTGTCCTTTATACTCGTCATGGTTTTTTACGTTTGAATGGTGTCTTAAAAATTGCGACCAACGGGAGAAATTTTCTTTGCGGTGAGCAAAGCAAGGTAGTTTCGGTTTACCGAAACATAACCTTGCTCTCCAAATAAACCGCCAGCCGTTGATAGTCCTGCCGGATTAAATGCCCCTGCCTCTCTTTTGTCTTGAGGCGGCACGTTGTCCGGTTTCCTGCTTCGTTTCCTGCACTTGGCTGGCTTCGTTTTTCTGTTCCTGCTTCCTGCCGCACAGATAATCGTTCAAGTCCGAATATCCCCTATAATTGTGCGAGAAGTCACGCACACGGTAGGAGTATTCCAATTCGATAGCCCGTGTCGCTTCATATCCAGCCTTGTCATTGTCAAGCATACAGTGGATGCGTTCATACGGGTACAGCACGTCAATGGCTTTCGGCACGTTGACAGTCGAATTAAGAATGACATAGTCCTGTCTGTCAAGGTCGGGCATGGTCGGGCAGTTCTTCATCCGGAGCGTGAGGAAAGAAAGATAGTCCATAAACCCCTCGAATACCAAACACTTCTCTCTCGGCTCTCCCTGCTGCCGTATATGGGTGATGTCTTTCGGGGCAATGCAGCCTTTGAAAAAGGAATTGCGAACCTCGTAACCTCCTGCCATGTTCGGGAAACCGATAGCAAAGAACGGTCTGCCGTTATTGGTAAAATGGAGTTCCTTACATTCTCTTTTTGCCAGTTCGACATTGATACCCCGTCCCTGCAAATAACGGAGCAATGCCGGATGGATAAGGTCACGGACTTCCAAATGCTGGAAGCTCGGTTCTGTCCTACGCTGGGGAAAAGAAAAACTGACCGGACGGACGTGCGGTGTCTGTTCCGCTATCCGGTTTAAAAGGTATGGCAAGCTGTCTGAACAATAGAGTTCCTTTGCCAGTGCGATGATGTTGCCGCCCTTGCCTGCGCCAAAGTCATACCAAAGGTTGCGGTCAGTGTTCACCTTGAAAGACGGTTCGTGTTCCTCCCTTAACGGTGATTTGTACCATAAACCGTTACCCTGCTGCTTGACAGGAGAGTAACCTAAACTGTGCAGATAGTCTGCGATGGGTATTTGTTTCACATCTTCGATGTTCATAACATTTTCTTTTTGGGGATTAAAAAATAGTTGAAAAGTGCACCAGTCCTGTTTAGTCCGTTATATATACACCCGTACCATACTAAACCTGCCTGTTCCGATACTGGGAAATAGTAAGTCCGTTCCTCTTGTATATACACCCGGACTAAACCAAACTGACTTTTAATAATGGAAATCGGGATTATAGCGGTAGCCCTTGCCCTCTTTCACAATCATGCGCTTGTTCACAAGAAACTTGTTAAGCGACACAAGAACATTGCGTCCACGCTCGTAACCGATACTCGCATAACCCTGTTTCAATGCCGCTATGACATTGGAATAGCCTTGTACCACCTGCTTGCCGAAACCGTTCTCCAACGCTTCCCGGTGTTGCTGTTCAGTCAGTTCCGTAAGCGAAAAGTTCCTGTCCTGCTTAGGTTGTTGGAATACATAATCATCCACGATTTCGGGTAAAGCGTTGTCATTGATACGGAATGCGAACGGGTCAAATTCCCGGTCACGTATGTGCATCGCCTTTACCTCGCTTATGTTGCCGTCCTGCTGGCTTTTCGTGATTTGCAGGACGGTTTCAGCCTTGTTGTTCAGTTCCGTACCGATATGCCCCCTTGTGTTGTCATCCCCCTTATTCAAATGCAGAACAGTGTGGATATGCAGGTTATATCCGCTTGACCAGCGCATCAAGAGGTTGATTAGGTCGGTTGATTCGCTGGGGCTGTTGATGTCATACATCAAGTCACGGATTCCGTCAATGATGAGCAACCCCACATCGGGCATATTTTCAAGCATATAGCCGATAATCTGTTTCCGCTTGTCGGGGGTCTGCTCCCTTAGCACGATGAAAACAAAATCGTCCCTGTCCTTGTCGGTAGGCAGTCCGGCAAGTCGCAAAATACGCTCCATGACCTTATGGCAATGGTATTTGCTCTGCTCGGTATCTACATAGAGGATTTTCCGCTTGTTCGGTGGCAGATATGCCGAATACTTCAGTACCTCGTCATTCTTCAACGCCGCCGCAACGATGGCGGAAATGTTGAATGTCTTTTTGCTCTTGGCTTTTCCTGTGGATGCGCTGAAATTACCCAGCGTGCCAATGGTAGAGCCGTTCACCCAGAGTATTTCGGGCGGCACTTCGTAAGTGTCCGTCACCTTTAGATGGATGGTTTTCCAAAGGGCTGCAAAATCCTCTTTCTGCATGGTGACATCCTGCCCGGCTTCTGTCGCTTTTCTATTTTCCATAGCCGCTATTTCTTTAAGGGACGGTTAAGGATATATTTCTGCGCTTCCTGCTCTATCTGCGCCTGCGTCTTCACCGGGTTCTGACGCAACCACGCTTCTAATTCCGCTTTCTCAAAATAAAGCATTTTGCCCTGCGGCTTGTAATGGGGTATCAAGTTACCCGAAGTCAGCTTGTACAGGTAACTTTTTGAAAGGTTCAAGAACTTGCTCGCTTCATCAAAACTAAGCACATTCTTTGAAAGGAACACTAAATTTTCGAGTTCTGCAACTCGCTTCTCAATACTTGTTTCCATATAACAAAAGTATTTGCGTTAGACAATATGGAGTGCATGCCCTCCAGTTTCTTGTAATCGATTACGGGGGCAAAAGTATTGAGGAATAGCTTGATAGTGGATTAAGCTATGTTTGAGGTATTAACCTATTCTTAAAGTTTTTTCAGTTGTTTGATATAATTGCTGATGGTTACATAATCTTTTTCATGTTCCACCCCTTTTACATAATTGGCGGCTGTGGCTAAATCACCTTGATTCAGATATTTATCTTTCTTTATATTCTTCGTAACAAACAACTTATTCTTTGCTATAACAGATTGCCAGTTAGGTGTTATCAAACCACGATTGCTTAATTCCGAAAAAAGAAAAGCTACCTGCCTGTTGTTATTAGACCTAAATATAACTTTTGGCTTACAGGAAAGTATTGCTTTCAAATCTTCAAAAGTCATAGGAGCATTGAAAATTTCCACTTCATTGATACAATCCACCAACAATGCTATTTGTCTGTCGTTTAAAATAGACTTAAACGGATTTTCTGTTTCAGCAATATGGGAGATAATTTTAGGCTCTTGGCATTTATCTTGAATTGGTTGCGGCTCTTTCTGTTGTGGCTGCATTTCCGCTTGCACCTTACTTTCTTTCTTTTTTCGCAAGTACGCAGAATATTTTTCCAATACAACAGTTTTAACTATTACGGAAAAATAAGGCAGTTCTTCATCATAAACCGTATTATCTTGCTCATACCGGGAATAATCAAATGAAAGAGGATTAAACGACATGTATTTTCTTTTCTCATCGGATTTCAAGGATTCATAAAAACCGCTTTCCCAAAAGAAATCAGATACAGAATAAAAATATTGAATATCATTCAACACAGAATAACGAATATATAACTGCACCAACTCATCAGCGGTACGAACATATTCTTGCTGTTCCAGTTTATCTGCCTGTTCTTCGTCGAAATATAAGGACTTAGAGGCAATATTATCTATCATAACTTGGCTGGCATGATTGATACAGCGATTGAATATACCTTGTATATGGTCGAATTTTATTTTCAGTTCTTCTTCTGTCATAATAATCTATGTTTCAGTTAGTAGAAACAAAGATATATTTTTCCGGCTAAACAAAGACAAAAAAAGAAAGAAAGTACGGTAACTGTGATATAACCATACTTTCTTTTTAAATCAGTCCGTCAAATTCGGTATCAAACTTATAGCTTCTTCTTTTTTCTTATCGACAATCTTCGCATAAATTTGAGTTGTGGCAATATTTTTATGTCCTAACAATTTGCTAACTGTGTACAAGTCAGCCCCCAATGTAAGCATCATGGTAGCATGGGTATGCCGGGCAACATGAAACGAGATATGCTTAATAATCCCTGCGTCTTTCGCCCATTTTTGAAGTATTTTATTTATAGTTCCCTCATGCGTCAAAGGAAAAATCAAATCATCGCCTTTTGCTTCATTTTGTTGCGGCAACCACTTTAACGCTTCATCGGATATAGGCAGATAAAGCGGTTCTTTTGTTTTCTGCATCTTTATTTCAATTCTTATTCTTTCACCGCTTTTCTGCAAATCGTTCCACTTCAATTTTCTTATATCGCTTACACGCAGCCCACACAAACAACTGAAAAGAAAGGCTTGTTTCATTATCCCATACTTGCACTCTGTCCCGATAAGCCGCTTCAATTCCTCTATTGTCAAATACTCCCTGCGGCTGACTTCCGCTTTTACCTTACTGGCAAAATCAAACTCTTTCGTTGGATTGACCGTAATAATCCCCTCTTTATAGGCTCTATTTATAGCGGTACGCAGCACCCCATAGTAAGCAATAACGGAATTATTACTTAATACACCCCCAGCCTTTAACAAACCAAACTTGCTTGCTTTCTTCGCTTGTTTCAAGAAATCCACAAAGCTATTCAAGAAGTCCTTATCTATATCACGAAAAGCGATATAATCCCCTCTGAACAATTTTAGTTCACGAATGGTATTACCAACGGTCTTTTCATAGTTCAAGCTGCCACGTTCTTTAGATTGGCTTCTCATGTTCATTAAATAATCAATCACATTCGCTTTTGACTTGTTGGTGTTCTGAAAGCCGTGTGCATCATTTTGCAACTCTACTATCCGCTTGCTTTGAATAGCTTTTGCAAGAGCCAACGTAGCTTCGTTCTTTGCCTTATCCTCTCTTGTCTTTTCGGGTATAAGGTATAATTTCAAAAATTCATATTGCCGTTTACCGCCAACATAATTTTCTTTTCTAATAACATCACCTGTATAGTAGTCCAAATAAATAGACTGGTTGCCATTGGCAAGCTGCTTGAATCTAATCCTTACAGGTTCTTTCAATTTAACTTCTTGTTTTTTCTTCGCCATAATTATGTTCTTATTTTGTTACCGATACAAATATAGCGATTTGTTTTGTTACTTCAATGAATACAGGTAACAAAATAGTAACAAAATAAAGGCATTTATTAGACTAAACAAGAAAATAAGGAAAATAAAGGAAATTACATTCAACAAATATAAAATACTAAATATCAATATCTTATGTTCAATATTTTATCTCATTTTTTCTCTTTTTCCACAACTGACAGCTGTTGATGATGTTCTGCCACAACACATAAGAACCCGGACCGACCGAAGAAACCGGGTCGAGATAAGTATAAGACATCCAGATGGCGAGCACCGTGTTCTTTTGTCCCAGAGCCTGACCGGCACTGATACGGTCTTTATAAATAGTTCCGATCCGTTTTCCGAGAAAGAATTGCAGAGCGCAAGTAATAAAACCAGCCAATGCGATCAATATCTCGACCTCTACCGGAATCGTACTGTGGGCAAGCGATTTCAGGGTCTGAGCCGTTACGATGGCCAGCGCCATCCCCCACATATAAAAAGCCAGGTCATGGAAACCTAACAAAAAATGATGTATCTTCGGAAGGCAATACCGGAAAAACAATGCCAGAAAAAACGGGAAAAGCAACAACGGAAACACTTTACTCAAAATCTTCAGAAAAGCGGTGAAGAAAGTAACGTCCGTATGAGGCTCGACCAAAGGAAAGATCAATGGCACAGCTACCGCCGCCAGAATATTCGATAACAGGGTATAAGTAGTCAGACTGGAGGCACTCCCGCCCAACTTACCCGTAATAACTGCCGCCGCTGTCGCCGTCGGACAGATCAGGCAAACCATCGCTGCCTCAAAAACCTCCCGGTAGGAACCTCCCATAGGAACAAAAATCAACAGGGCAGCCAGGGCACATGAAGAAACAATCTGAAACAGCAACAACCATCCGTGCCACGGAGACGGCATCAACTCCCGCCAATCCACTTTACAAAAAGTAAGTAATAACTGACCAAAAATCAAGAAAGGAGTAAGATACGCAACAAGCGTATTCATAAACGGTTTTGTCGGCTCCAGAAAGGTGAAGTTGGCAAACATCAAATAACCTAATACACCGGTCAGCATTGCAACAGGCAATGTCCAGTTCTTCAGAAAGTTCAACATGAGACCTATCTTTATATTTTCGGTGCAAAGATATACATTATATCATATCAGAAGTACTCTTTTTTTCAACAAATCCCCCATCTGACGTTTTAACACCTGTGCATTTAATGGCTTGGAAGCATAAGCATCGAAACCACTGTTCATGATCCGGTCTTCATCTGAAGCAAAAGCATAAGCCGTCACGGCAATAATTGGAACTTCAGGAGAGATTTTACGAATTTCTTCAGTGGCTTCGTACCCGTTCATTTCCGGCATATTGATGTCCATAAGAATAATATGAGGCCGATGTTTTCTGAACAGTTCAATGGCCTCTTTACCGTTCCAGGCATGAACAATCGTATAATCCTGTTTCAGGATAGATTCGAACAGTTTGAAATTCCCGGCATTGTCTTCGGCTATAAGTACCTTCAGGTTTTCTTTTTCTATCCGTTTCTTCTCGAAGTTACCTTCTTCCCGTTCTTGCATAACGGCAGGTTCATAAGGAAAAGTAAACCAAAACGTTGTTCCCTTTCCTTCCTCCGATTCAAGCCACATTTCACCCCCCAAATGTTCAACAATCATCCGACAAATAGAAAGTCCCAGCCCTGTTCCCTGGGCAAAAGCATTCAATTTGACAAAACGTTCGAATATGCTTTTTTGTTTCTCCGGCGGGATACCACATCCCGTATCAGCCACATAAATGCTCAACATATTGTTACTTTGAATGAAGTATCCGAAACGGATGCTACCTTCTTCCGTAAACTTGATGGCGTTAGTTATTAGGTTTATAATAACTTGCATAAACCGGTTCTTCACTATAGAAACGAAACAGTCCCCTTGTTTTTGTTCGAAAATCAATTTTACATTATTCGTTATACGGCTCTGCATCGACATTTCCAATTCGCGAAGTATGGCATTTATGTTGGCATCCGAATAAACAAAATCCAACGTACCGGCCTCTATCTTCGATAAATCCAGAATATCATTAATAAGTTGCAACAACAAGGTATTATTGTTTTCAATAATCTGAACATATTCTTCCTTCTCGTCCACATCATCCGCCATAGCAAGGATATTGGAAAAGCCGACAATTGCATTCAACGGAGTACGTATTTCATGACTCATATTGGCTAAGAATGCAGATTTCAGCCTGTTGGATTCTTCCGCTTTATTCTTGGCTTCCATCAATTCTGATTCTGCTTTCTTACGATCGGTAATAGTCATCAGGGAACCTATCAGAGCTATCGGCTTTCCATCGTCATCTCTTTTTTCTATTGTGGCATAAGTCTCAACCCATTCCAGTTCATGCACTCCCTTTTCCGGATGATAAATGCGATATTCTTCTTTTACTTTATCGACGTGTCCCTGTATAAGTGCTTCATAGGCCTTTTCCACTTTTCCCCGGTCCTCCTTGTATATCTTCGCAAAATATTGGTCAGCCGGAACTGTCAGCTGATTTTCATCGAACAACCCGGAGAAACTCGCACTCACTGCCGTATTCACATCGCAAAGGATAGTCTGCCGGACCAAATCCCATTTCCAGGGAATAACATTTGCCACATTCAGGGACATGGATAACTTTTTATTTACAGTGCGCAATACCTGCTGTGTCTTAACCACCTCCGTTACGTCTGACATAAAGATATCGATACAATCCGACGTGCAGGATGAAATTATCAGGACATTCAAATAACGGTCGGACGGTTCATGGTAATATTGAACACTAATCTTCTTGTTCTGCATTAAAACAAAAGAGCAGGTCTGCATATACTGTGTCAGACGGGAATGAGACAATTCCGAGCCTTTCTTGTTGATGAAAACTTCTTTCTTATCGAATAGATGTTCAAATTCAGGATTAACTTCGATAATCATATAATCGGCAGCTTTACCCTCTTTATATAATATACGCTGTTTCATATAAGAAATAGGCATACTGTTAATCAACCGGCTATAATTTTTCATAAAAGCGATTTCTTTTGCCTGGAATGTCCGTTGCCTGTTCAAGGATTTAATCCGGAAACATAGAAACGCAATAAAGACAAAAAGGCCCCCACTGCCTGCAAAAACATGAGTATGATATTGCTCCCAGAATGTCGGAGGCTTCATATAAAGAAGGGTACCGGAAGATAAATCAGAATCCGGAATATGCTTTTGTTCCAGAATGGGATAATTCAACACAGGGCATGGCCGCCCGGGAGTAATAATGGCATGCATTCTTTCCCCTTTCAGTATATTAGTGACTGCCGTAACCAACATGCCGGAGATATTAGCTGCCGGATAGAAAAAACCTCCAACCATTCCATTTTCTACAATATCCATGTCATTCAAGGTAAAGATCGGAACATCCGTGTAAGAACTAAGCATCCGGTAAGTATCGGAGCTGATAATCGTACGATTTCCCTGCTGGTTCAAAAGAATCCATGAATAATATAAAACACACGTCTGCTTATCCGCATTTCCCAATATCGTTATAAGTTTATCCGTACTGGTTTCTCCGGCAGTAATCAGTTCCAGTTTGACATCCGGGAAATCACTTTCCATGACCTGTTGGACGAAACTCTTATTCTGCGCACTGACATAACGTTTATCGGCCAGGAATATGAGCCGGTTCATATCGGGCTTCAGTTTCTTCATCAGCGCAATGGTTTCAGAAATATATCCAGGAACATGCAGAATGGTCAGATTATGGAATGTCTTTACCATCTCCGAAAATTTAACCTGCAAATCTTCCGGACAAGCTTCTTTAGACAAATAATATTCGCGGGGAGCTATAAAATCTTTCTCTACACAAACCAGGAACGGAATATCATTGCCCCAGCGATGCTTTAACTCATCCCGCAGTAACACATAAGAACTATTACCTAATAAAATAACCAGAGATGGAGGAGCTTCTGTATATTTCTGAGATAAATAAGTTATAAAATTTTCGACATCAGCCTCCGTCTTCATCAACATTACATCCATGTTTTCGGTATAGGCTGTCCACTTTTCATTATCAGTAGCCATTTGTTCATATACCGGCGCTGTAAAAAGACGGCTCCAGGGAGTAGACTCAGTGTAAGAATTAATAATGAGTACATACTCGTTTTCCTTTTCATTCTGGGATGTGATAGAATGAAAAGATGTCATTATTAGAAAAATTATTATCAAGAAATAATTTTTCGGGTAATATCTGTATTTCATGCTTGTATTATTTAGCCCCTACTTCAAAAACACATTGAGAATCAACAGGTATTTCTCAAAATTTCCTCAAAGGTAAGAAAAATAATATACCAAGTGTATTTTTTTAAGAATTATGTCCTTCGAATATCTCTATTTGCACAATCCATAAATATCAAGGTCTCTGATTTTATACTATTCAACATAAAAAAGAGCCTCATCCTATTACGAACGAAGCTCTCTTTTATTAATCCTTATGATAGGAAATCTTATTTTCTAAATGGCGCTTTTACCACCTGTGCTTTCAGATTACGGTTACGTACTTTCACAAAGAATTCTGACCCGGCTTTTGCATATTCGGGCTTCACATATCCCATACCGATACCTTTCTTCAACACCGGCGACATCGTTCCGGATGTTACAACCCCGATAACCTGATCCTCTGCATCCACAATTTCATAACCATGACGGGGAATACCTTTGTCTATCAATTCAAACGCACACAACTTACGGGTAACGCCTTCTTTCTTCTGGCGTTCCAGTTCTGCACGGTTTGTAAATTCTTTCCCGTCCGCGAACTTAGTGATCCAACCCAATCCGGCTTCGATCGGAGAAGTCGTATCATCCAGATCATTGCCATACAGGCAGAATCCCATTTCCAGGCGAAGTGTATCGCGGGCACCTAAACCAACCGGTTTGATGCCTTCCGGCTTGCCGGCTTCAAAGATTGCATTCCAGATAGTCATCGCATCATCCAGATAGAAATACAATTCAAAACCACCCGCACCGGTATAACCCGTATTGGAAATGATTACATTCTTACAACCGGCAAACTCTCCGGTCACAAAAGAATAATAAGGAATAGACGAAAGATCGACCGGAGTCAGGCGTTGCAGCACTTCAGTTGCTTTCGGTCCCTGGATAGCCAGCTGGGCAGTACGGTCGGAAGAGTTTTCAAGCTCTGCTCCCACTGTGTTGTGGCTGACACACCAATCCCAGTCTTTTGCAATATTTCCTGCATTTACTACCAACAGATATTTTTCCGGTTCATAGTGATAAACCAGCAGGTCATCCACAATACCACCTTTATCATTCGGGAAGCAAGTATATTGCGCCTTACCCAAAGGCAAAACAGATGCATCATTGGAAGTGATACCCTGGATAAAAGCCAGCGCATTCGGGCCTTTTACCCAAAACTCTCCCATGTGAGATACATCGAATACACCTACACCATTCACAACGGTCATGTGTTCATCGATTATGCCGGTATATTCGATCGGCATATTATAACCTGCAAATTCATGCATTTTTGCTCCCAATGCGATATGTACATCGGTAAACGGAGTCGTTTTCATGTTATTATTACGTTTAAGATTTTTGAGCCAGAAGCTCGGTTATTTTTATAATTGTTTGCATACTCTTTTCCAATGAGTGGACCGGAAGGAACTCATAACGTCCGTGGAAGTTCAACCCGCCGGCAAATATATTCGGGCAGGGCAATCCCATAAATGACAAACGGGCGCCGTCCGTTCCGCCGCGAATCGGTTTAACCAGCGGTTTAACACCGGCAGCTTCCATGGCTTCAAAGGCCAGGTCTACGATATACTTTTTCGGTTCAACCACTTCACGCATATTATAATATTGGTCACGAAGTTCCAGCGTCGTACTGCCCGGATGGATTTCGTTCATACGTTTTACCCACATCTTCAACTGTGCTTTCTTTTCTTCGAACAAAGTGCGCACATGGTCGCGGATGATATAGGACAAAGAGGCTTCCTCTACCGTACCCGACATATTGGTCAGATGATAGAAACCTTCGTACCCCTGCGTATGTTCCGGACGTTGTGAAGCCGGCAGCCACGAAGCGAACTCGATAGCCAGCAACGAAGCATTCAGCATCTTGTTCTTCGCATAACCCGGATGAACGTTCAGGCCTTTAAAAGTTATTTTGGCTACTGCCGCATTGAAGTTTTCATATTCCAGTTCGCCGATCTGTCCGCCGTCGATCGTATAAGCCCATTCACAACCGAATTTCTCCACGTCAAAATGGTTGGCCCCTTCCCCGATCTCCTCGTCCGGAGTAAAACCGATACGTATCTTGCCATGTTCGATTTCCGGGTGATCCTTCAGATATTTCATAGCAGCCATGATGGCTGCCACACCGCCTTTATCGTCGGCTCCCAGCAAGGTCTTGCCGTTGGTTACGATAATATCCTGGTCTTTATAGTCATTCAGTTCCGGAAACATCTGGGGAGAAAGAACTACATTCTCTTCGGCGCACAAGACGATATCTCCGCCTTTATAATTTACAATCCGTGGAGTCACATCTTTTCCCGACATATCCGGACTGGTATCCAGATGGGCGATAAAGCCGATAGCCGGAATCTTCTTTCCGGTATTTGCCGGAAGTGTTGCCATCAGATAGCTGTTTTCATCCAGCGTGATGTCTTCCAGACCAATTTCTTCCAGTTCCTTTACCAATTCTTCTGCAAACACCCGCTGTCCCGGAGTACTTGGTGTCGTCCCGGTCTCTTCACTCGATTGTGTTTCAAACGTTACATACTTTAAAAATCTATCTAATACTGTCATAAGGTATACTTTTATATTTAAAGCATAAAAGTAGGTAAAGAGCGACGAATAACAAAATAATAAAGAGAAATAATTACCCAACGATTGTTTTGTAATTATTTCTCTTTTTATCAAAATTGAACTATCCGATTATTGACCGGTTGTACCTGGCTCCCCTCTTAAAAACAGCCATTGCCATTATAGCAATGTGTACAAACACATTCCTTCGGCAGGCCGATCGAAGCGATCAGGTCTTCTACTGTATTGAATTTAAGTGTAGTGATATTCAGCTGTTCACGAATACGTTCCACCAACATATTATATTGCTCGGTACCTGTTGTAGCATATTTATCCAGATCTTTCGCATCATCCCCTTCCAGTTCCTTGACAATCCGGCGGGCAATCAGTTCCAGGTGGGACTTGGAAGCAGAGAAACCGACAAACGGACAAGCATGCAGGATGGGAGGACATCCGATTCTCATATGCACCTCTTTCGCTCCATATCCATATAATATATTTACATTATCGCGAAGCTGCGTTCCGCGAACAATCGAGTCGTCACAGAAAATCACCCGTTTCCCTTTCAGAAGGGCACGGTTCGGGATCAGTTTCATTTTAGCAACCAGGTCACGCACAGACTGATTGGCCGGGGTAAAGCTACGGGGCCATGTCGGTGTATATTTAACGATAGCACGACGGTAAGGAATCCCTTTGCCCTCAGCATATCCCAACGCCATACCAATACCCGAGTCAGGGATACCCGATACAAAATCAGCGTCCACCTCATCCTTCTTCGCCATAGCCATACCACTTGCATAGCGGGATGCATCCACATTCACCCCTTCATATTCAGAGACCGGATAACCATAGTACACCCATAAGAAAGAACAAACCTGCATTTTCTTATTCGGCTTACGCAACTGTGTCATCTTGTCTGCCGTAAGCATAACCACTTCGCCGGGTCCTACATTATAATCTATTTCATATCCCAGATTCGGGAAGCTACAAGGTTCGCTTGATGCTGCATAGGCACCATCTTTCTTACCGATCAACACCGGAGTACGTCCCCATTTGTCGCGAGCGGCAATAATGCCCTCCTCTGTCAGAATAAGCATCGAGCAGGAACCTTTTATCTTTTCAAAAACAATTTCCACACCTTCAACAAAAGTTTTTCCCTGAGAGATCAGTAATGAAATCAATTCAGTCTGATTGATCTGACCGGAACTCATTTCAGAAAAGTGACACCCTTTATCCAGCAGTTCAACCTGAAGTTCCTCCAGATTGTTCACCTTTGCTACGGTCACAACAGCATATTTACCTAAGTGAGAGTTAATAAAGATTGGTTGAGGATCTGTATCGCTGATGATACCTATACCTGAATTTCCCTGGAATTTCTCCAGTTCACTTTCAAAACGAGTACGGAAATAAGAATTTTCCAGATTATGGATAGAGCGTTTGAAGACGCCTTCGTGTAGGGTTGCCATACCGCCTCTGCGGGTTCCCAGGTGAGAATTGTAGTCTGTGCCGTAAAATAAGTCAGTTGCACAAGACGATTTAGAAATAGTTCCGAAAAAACCACCCATTGTTCTTAGTGTTTTTGATTTTTGAATTAGGGTACAAATGTACAAGAATATTTAGACTATGCCAATACTGCAAAGTATTCTGTCAAAAAAATCCTATGATTGTTTTAAGTTCGGATAATCGCCCGATCAAAACAGTTAGTGCACTATCAAAATGATAGTAGTATACCATGTAAATCGGATTAATATACCGGGTAAAATAAAATACCCAACCGGGTAATATTTTTTAACGTATCTATTTTTAAGCAGGAAACAGAAAAGAGAAGCAAATTGTCAAAATAGAAAATCATTAAAAAGTCAACGGCTCGATGATAAAAGGTCACATTCCCGGAAGAGAGAATTTGGTTATACATTTTTTAACTATATTGAAAAGAAAAGGTTTACAGCCACTTAGAAACAAATATCACCTGTAATGCATAAAAACGCTTGCATTGTAAAAAATAATATCTACTTTTGCACCCGGGTAAGTCCTACACGGCATGCTCCCTCGGAATCCCCCAGGGCTTGACCGCAGCAAGGGTACTTGGTTGTAGCGGCGCGATGTAGTAAGCTTACCCACCTGCCTCTTTAGCTCAGTTGGCCAGAGCACGTGATTTGTAATCTCGGGGTCGTTGGTTCGAATCCGACAAGAGGCTCAGAAATGAGGAAGTTTATTCAGTTAAACTTCCTCTTTTTTATTGTTATACATTGCATATTATAACAAAAGGATTAATTTTGCTGATAGAAACTTTAAAACAGCAGCACAAATGGAAGAAAATAAAGGTCTACTATTAAAAAGCGCGATGACTTATGGTTTAGCCATGGGAATTTTCTGGGTGATCAAGTACCTGTTCTTTATTTTCAGCAATACGGTTCCTGCCCTAAACATTATATATATAGTGCTTACACTGACAGTACCGTTCATCGCCTATTATCTGACAAAACGATACAAACAGGACATCGGCGGAAAGATCAGTTTCTTTCATGCCTGGCGCTTCGGCACAATGCTTTACTTTTTTGCCGCATTGATCGTCGCCCTCGAACATTTCGTGTTCTTCCAGTTTATCGCTCCGGCCGATTTTCTGGCAAACTCCGTGAACCAGATGATTGAAGTACTGAAAGACTCACAGGTAAGCACCGAAGTCATGGAAGCAATCGGAAAAACCAATTTCACCCCTATCCATATGGCTATTCAGGGTGTTTTCAATAATATATTTTATGGTATTATACTTTCGATACCGGTAGCAGCCATTCTGTGCAGGAACAATGAAACCGGTGCGATCAGACAAGAACAATAAGGAGAAACAATACAAATAATGGATATATCAGTAGTTATTCCGTTGTACAACGAAGCCGAGTCTCTACCGGAACTGGAAGCATGGATAGAGCGGGTGATGAAAGAACATAACTTTACTTACGAAATTATATTTGTAAACGACGGCAGTACGGACAATTCATGGGAAGTGATCGAGGGTTTACAGCAAAAGAATCCTTGTATCAGAGCCATCAAGTTCCGCCGCAATTACGGTAAATCACCCGGACTGCATTGCGGTTTCGAGCGTGCCCAGGGAGATGTCGTCATCACCATGGATGCCGACCTCCAGGACAGTCCGGACGAAATCCCGGAACTCTTCCGCATGATCACGGAAGACGGATACGACCTCGTTTCAGGATGGAAAAAGAAACGGTACGACCCGTTATCCAAGACGATTCCGACAAAGCTATTCAATGCCACGGCCCGCAAATTCTCCGGCATAGACAACCTGCACGATTTCAATTGCGGCCTGAAGGCTTACAAAAATGTCGTTATCAAAAATATCGAAGTGTACAACGATATGCACCGGTATATTCCGTACCTGGCAAAAATTGCCGGTTTCCATAAGATCGGTGAAAAAGTCGTACAGCATCAGGCACGCAAATACGGAACAACCAAATTCGGGCTGAACCGTTTTGTCAACGGTTATCTGGATTTGATCACGTTATGGTTTACTTCAAAATTCGGAAAAAAGCCGATGCATTTCTTCGGTCTGTGGGGAAGCGTGATGTTCTTTATCGGTTTCATCGCATTGGTATTCGTATTAAGCATGAAACTGATCTCCATGTTCTCCGGCGATTTACGTCCGTTGGTAACAAACTCTCCATATTTCTATATATCGCTTACTGCGATGATCCTCGGAACGCAAATGTTCTTAGCCGGATTTATCGGCGAGTTGATTTCCAGGAATTCATCCAATAGAAACAACTATAAGATAGAATCAGAAATATGAGTATAGCCGGGGTGGTCGCTCATCCCGGAAAACCACATATCTGTTCGCTAAGGCTCCGAAGAATAAGGAAAGCGAAAACAGAGGTTAGCAAAAGGGAAACTTTTTAATTTATGTCAATTATAGAAATAGTGTTACTAGCCATCGGATTATCGATGGATAGTTTGGCCGTGTCCGTAACCGGCGGAGCAGTAATCCGGAATTGCACCGTATGCAATATGGTTAAGATCGGCTCTTTTATGGGTATCACACAGGCCACAATGACAGTTCTGGGCTATCTGGCCGGTGTCGGATTCCAGAAATACATTACAGCCTTCGACCACTGGATCGCTTTCGTCCTGTTGCTTTACCTGGGAGGTAAAATGATATACGACAGTACGCAGGAAGAAGATGAGGACTGCAAAACAAATCCGCTCTGCAACAAAACATTGTTCGGGCTGTCCATAGCAACAAGCATCGACGCACTGGCTATCGGTATCTCGCTGGCTATCCTGAAATCGGATATCATCATCCAGGCTTCCCTGATCGGAATCATCACATTCCTTATGTCTGTTTCAGGCGTTTATTTCGGAAGTCGTTTCGGACGTAAGGTGGATTTGAAACTCGACCTGATCGGCGGACTGATACTGATCGGTATCGGAGCAAAAATATTGATAGAACACCTGTTCTTCTGCTAATAAAATAAGTATATATGAAAAGTCAGGAATTACGTAAATTGGCACCGGAACTCGATTCACTCCGCCTCGGTAGTGGTTGGAGCATTGAAGATCTCAGCAAACCGCAAATCATCGTTGAGAGCAGTTACGGACACAGCCACCCCGGGAGTGCCCATCTGAACAAGCTGGTGGAAGAAGCCGGCAAAGGTATCAGCGATGCCGGAGGACGGGTTGCCAATTACTACGTCACTGACATTTGCGACGGCGAAGCACAGGGGCACGACGGAATGAACTATTCGCTCGTATCCCGCGATATTATGGCTGCCATGATAGAGATACATGTAAAAGCAACGCCTTTCGATGCGGGAATATTCATTACCAGTTGCGACAAATCGGTCCCTGCCCACCTGATGGCGATCGCCCGGCTGAATATGCCGGCCCTGCTCCTGCCGGGAGGTATTATGAAAACCGGCCCCAACCTGCTGACTTTAGAACAAATCGGAACATACAGTGCACAATACGAACGGAAAGAGATAAGCGAAGAACAATTCCTCGCTTATAAAAAAGACGCCTGCCCGGCTTGTGGAGCCTGTTCATTTATGGGAACAGCCTCCACAATGCAGGTAATGGCCGAAGCGCTAGGTATCGCACTGCCGGGTTCGGCCTTGATCCCTACGCACGTACATTATATAAAAGAGATATCCCGGTATGCCGGCCAGCGTTCCGTTGAATTAGGGAAAGAAGAGTTACTGCCTTCCGATATCCTGACAATCGACGCTTTCAGAAATGCAATCATGGTGCATGCCGCGATAGCCGGCTCCAGCAACAGCCTGCTACATCTGCCGGCCATTGCGCATGAACTAGGCATAGACCTTCCGCCTGAATTATTTGATGAAATCCATCGCCAAATTCCTTTTTTACTGAATATCCGTCCAAGCGGATTCTGGCCGGGCGAATATTTCTGGTATGCCGGCGGCGTTCCCGCCATTATGGAAGAACTGAAAGACGTGCTTAACCTGGACGTCCGGACAGTAACCGGAAAAAGCCTGGGAGAAAATCTTGAAACACTCCGCACAAACGGATTTTATGAAGGATGCCGCAAATACTTGTCCCCGCTTGGAGTAAAAGTCAGCGACATTATCAAACCGTTTAAAAGTCCGATCCGGAAACAAGGAGCGATTGCCATATTAAAAGGGAATCTCGCCCCGGAAGGAGCCGTTGTCAAACATGCCGCCATCTCCCCCAACCTGATGCAGGCTACATTGACGGCCCGTGTATTCGATAGCGAAGAAGAAGCATTGCAGGCTGTATTGCAGAAAAATATCCATCCGGGAGAAGCCGTCTTTATCCGTTACGAAGGCCCGAAAGGCAGCGGAATGCCGGAAATGTTTTACACGACCGAAGCCATCGCCTCCGACCCGGAACTGGCAGAAAGTATTGCCCTCATTACCGACGGACGTTTTTCCGGAGCCACCCGTGGCCCGGCCATCGGACACGTCTCCCCGGAAGCATACGACGGCGGTCCTATCGCCCTGGTTGAAGACAATGACCTGATCCACATCGACATACCTGCCCGTAAGCTCGAGATCATCGGAGCCAACGGCTTCCAACAATCACCGGAGGAAATAGACCGGATTCTGTCGGAGCGTCGTAAACAATGGACACAGCCTGTATCCCGCCATAGCCGCGGTATCCTGGATATTTTTACACGCAACTGCGCATCTCCCATGAAAGGGGCTTATATGGAAAACAAAAAGGCTTGACAACTGACATTGATTGAATTACAATAAATTTTAGTATCTTTGCTGCGCTAAAATTTAAAGAGATGTACAAGAAGATCATTCTGGCGGCCGGTTTATGGATACTTATGTTCACTGCCTGTACAAAACAGAAACAATATTTCGAAGAAAGCGGTTCCGTTTTTCATACTATCTATCATATTAAATATGAAGGTTCTGAAATACTGACAGAAAAGATTGATGCCGAATTTCAAAAGTTCAATCTTTCGTTAAATCCGTTCAATCCGAACTCTATCATATCAAAAGTGAACCGGAATGAGCCGGTCGAAGTAGATGACTGGTTTATCGAGGTGTTCAACAGGGCGAAAGAAGTGTCCGACCATTCGGAAGGCATTTTCGATATCACCTGTGCTCCTCTGGTCAATCTCTGGGGATTCGGTTTCAGCAAAATGGACAGTGTGACCCCTCAAATGATCGACAGTATCAAGCAATTTGTCGGTTATCAGAAAATCAGACTGGACGGACGGAAAGTCGTAAAAGACGATTCCCGCATCCTGCTGAATTGCTCCGCAATCGCCAAAGGATATGCAAGCGATGTCATAGCACGTCTGCTTGAACGTGAAGGCATTGAAAATTACATGGTCGAAATTGGTGGCGAAGTAACGATGAAAGGCGTCAACCAGAACGGGAAATGCTGGCGCATAGGAATCAATAAACCGGAAGACGATTCAACCGGAGTAAAAAACGATATAGAAGAAGTAGTCCAGTTATGCAAAAAAGGAGGCGTTGCCACATCCGGCAACTACCGTAACTACTACGTCAAAGATGGAAAAAAGTACGCTCATACGATTGACCCGCGTACCGGATACCCATCCGAACAAAGCATATTAAGCGCAACAATTGTAGCTGAAGATTGTATCACCGCCGATGCTTATGCGACAGCCTTCATGGCGATGGGGCTGGAAAAAGCACGCGAAGCGGCAAAAAATATTCCCGGTATTGAATATTATGTAATCTACTCCGATGAAAACGGTAAACATCAGATAGAATACTCTACCGGTATGCTTCAATATCTGCCAAACAGGCCGATTGAAGCAATGCTGAACGAGTAGCAATTTTTTATGAAGAATTTTATTAATCAATTTGAATGCAAAGAAGTAAAAGCCGGTGAAGTAGTATATGACACAGAACAAATGGGAAACATATTACTTTTTGTCACTACAGGCAAACTTCTCATCTGTTCGAAAACGGCAACCCCGGTAGTAGAAGTCGATGAAGGGTATTTCGTTTTATTGCCTACGGAAAAACGTCATATCATAACGGCTATCACAGATGCACAGACAGTACTCATGCATGCGGGAACTTTATCCACAATGATCACGGAAGATCCGGAGTGGAATCCGGAACGCCCGGTCGTTCTACCAACTTTCCCGTCATTAGCAAAAACACTATTTTTGCTTGAATCCTATCAAAAAGAAAAAAGGTCTAATATAAATTAGACCTTTATTTATTTTCATTATTTTCTCCTTTTAAAACTGCTTGATTAAGAACGATGGATTGATCCGAAAATAAATCCCAGCCGAAAAACTGGTAGCACTGCCGGATTTACCGACTTCACCAGCCCCCGGTCCAAACTTATCGACAGACAGATGCTGATATACATCCACATCTACCCCCAGGGAAAAACCTTTCCCAAAACTCTTTGAGTATTCCAACCCCAGATAAACCATATTTTGCCCGCCAAAAGAAACATTTTCATCCGATGTCGATACCGCCCCATAAAACGGACTGCCGAACATGGAAATGAATTTATCACTGTTCCAATAAGATGTTTTCACCCGAAAATCGTAAATATCCGCAGATGCCCGGACATAAAAACCGGAGCCGCTGCCATATGGCCATAACTTACCGGCCTGCTGATAATAACCAGCGACATCAAACTCAAGATTTACATTCCGGAATATCGGATTGCCGGTGTTCCAAACCGTACCGACTCCCACAGCGCCATTCATCAAAGTCTGTACAGAGTTAGTAAATATCGTATCGATCTCCCCTCCCCGATGTTGGGCCAATCCCTGCATCGGTGCATAAAAATGAAAACGCGCATCCGGATCATTCAGCTTATAACGTCCCGACAACCCGACAGTAAAAGCCTCCTGATGCGTATCTTCCCGGAAAATAAAACTTTCCCAGTTCACCCAAACATCCAGATCAAACCTGCGGGAGTCATACAACAACTGAAGTCCGGCTTCCGGATCAGCCGTCAGGTTCAACTCCGGATTATATAAAGGTTCGATCAGGTTATGATTAGCACCACCATAAATATCGCCAAGAACAATATTCACATGATCGGACAAAGCCATCTGCGCCCGAAAAAAAGGAAGGACATGGAAACCATGCTGATACTGGTCGCCTTTCCATTCGGCAATATCCTGATAAGCCAGGCTCGGATATTTCTTTGCCCCCCAATAACGGAGCATATGCACCCCCAACTCAAGTTTTATATTACCCAGCGGATAAAAAACAGCCTTCGGTTGTATCCAGAATCCCGGCAAAGAATATCCTTTCATAATCGAACCGGTATATTCATTATCTTTAAAGAAACTTATATTATCCAGCTCGACAGATAATTGCCCTTTCTTTTCCGGATCAATCCGATGGTCCGACTTAAACACCCGGTCGGAAATTTGTGCCCGGACCGGACATACAACAAATAGATTTGCAATCAGAAAGCAGAGACCCGGCAGAAGCAGACGGGCAGATTTCAAGGGAAGAGTTTTCATTTATTTCAAAATTTGCAGCAAACGTAAGAAATTATCAGCAATAAAAAAAGGGATACGGATGTTTAACTTCCGTACCCCTTCTCTTATACTATTTGTTAAAACTAACTCAACGTCTTGGAGTAGCTTCTTTAACAACCATCTGACGGCCTTCGTATTCAGCACCGTTCAATTCATTGATTGCATTTCTTGCTTCGCTTTCATTTGTAAATTCTGCGAATGCAAAACCTTTTGATCTGTTAGTGTCGCGATCAATGATCAACTTTACTGATTCTACAACTCCATACTCTTCTAAAACCTGCTGTAAGTCAGATTCTCTAACCCGATAGTTCAGGTTACCAATGTAAATATTCATACAAAAATGATATAAAATAATTAATAAAAAAACTGTAACAAATAATCTTGGAAAGGTCCATTACTACAAAATAAATTCACTTGTTGAATATTACATCGGAGATAAAAGAGCAATTTCTGAAAACTATGTTGTTCACATGCCACAAAGGAAAGTATTTTTATTCGATAAACAACTATATTCGTCAAAATTATTTGTGAAACCAATCTATTTTTATAGTTTTGTAACAAAATAGTTCAAGAGATAGATATTTTTTTATCTCACGCACAACTCAAAAAATAAGCCTTTAGTACGAAGAGAATAGTACTTTTGTACAGAAAGACTGGCAAGTTATTGGAAAATATAGTATTTTTGACCAATTATATCGCATATTTATCCTTTTTAATTCAATTAAGAAGGCCTAAATTTGCACAATTATTTTTGAACTTAAATTGACATGGAAAAAATCGAAGTAAAAGAAGCTAAAGGGAAACTTGGCATTCTCGTTGTGGGTGTAGGTGGAGCAGTATCAACCACCATGATTACAGGTACTCTGGCTGCTCGTAAAGGAGTAGCGAAACCAATTGGCTCAATCGCCCAGATGGCGACTATGCGGTTGGAGAGCGGAGAAGAGAAAGCAATCAAAGACATTGTGCCTTTGGCTGATCTGAACGATATTGTATTCGGCGGTTGGGATATATTCCCCGATAATGCATACGAAGCTGCCATGTATGCTGAAGTATTAAAGGAAAAAGACCTGAACAATGTGAAAGAAGAATTGCAGGCCATCAAACCGATGCCGGCTGCATTCGATCACAACTGGGCTAAACGCTTAAATGGAACGCACATCAAACAGGCTGCCACCCGTTGGGAAATGGTAGAACAACTCCGCCAGGACATCCGCGATTTCAAGGCTGCCAACAACTGCGAACGTATCGCCGTTTTATGGGCTGCAAGTACTGAAATCTACATTCCTCTGTCAGATGAACACATGTCGCTTGCCGCATTGGAAAAAGCGATGAAGGAAAACAATACGGAAGCTGTTTCCCCGAGTATGTGTTATGCTTACGCTGCTATCGCAGAAGGCGCTCCGTTCATTATGGGTGCTCCTAACCTGTGTGTAGACACGCCAGCTATGTGGGAATTCTCCAAACAGATGAATGTACCTATCTCCGGAAAGGACTTCAAGAGCGGACAGACATTAATGAAGACTGTACTGGCTCCGATGTTCAAAACACGTATGCTGGGTGTAAGCGGCTGGTTCTCCACCAACATCTTAGGAAACCGTGACGGCGAAGTATTGGATGATCCTGCAAACTTCAAGACAAAAGAAGTTAGCAAACTGTCAGTGATCGACAATATCTTCGAACCTGAAAAATATCCGGACCTTTATGGTGACGTATATCATAAGGTACGTATCAACTATTATCCTCCCCGCAAGGATAACAAGGAAGCATGGGACAACATCGACATCTTCGGATGGATGGGCTATCCGATGGAAATCAAGGTAAACTTCCTTTGCCGTGACTCTATCCTCGCCGCTCCTATCGCTCTCGACCTGGTATTGTTCAGCGACTTGGCTATGCGTGCCGGTATGTCCGGTATCCAGACTTGGTTGTCATTCTTCTGCAAGAGCCCGATGCACGATTTCGAACACCAGCCTGTTCACGACCTGTTCCAGCAATGGAGAATGGTTAAACAGACTTTGCGTGATATGATCGGAGAAAAAGCACCTAGCTATCTGGATTAATACACACATATAAAAAGACTTCTTCTATCCGTCCAAAAACGATTTTTTCCTCGGATAGAAGAATTTCTTTTTCATATATCAATCATCTTAATTCAATTAGTTTCTGACAAATATGGATTATGCAATCATTGCAGCTGGCGAGGGTTCCCGCTTGGTGCAAGAAGGAGTAAAATGGCCCAAACCACTGGTACAACTAAACGGTACGGCGTTAATTGATCGTTTAATCAATGTTTTTCTGAAAAACGATGCGTCATCTATCAGTATTATTGTAAATGAAGAAATGAAGGAAGTGCAGGAACACTTGCGGAATCTGGAACTGCCTGTTCCTTTTTATCTGCTGGTTAAATCCACTCCCAGTTCCATGCATAGCTTTTATGAGCTCAGTCACCATCTGGACAGCGATCATATCTGCCTGACAACCGTCGACACGATTTTCAAAGAAGAAGAGTTCGGCGGATACATCCAGGCGTTCCTGAAAGAAAGTCAATTGGACGGGTTAATGGCAGTAACCGACTTTATAGATGACGAAAAACCTTTATACGTAGATACAGACAACGATTTAATAATCCGGGGCTTTCTGGATAAACAAGGAGAACCGGCATGTTCTTATATCTCCGGCGGTATTTACTGCCTGCGGCGCTCCGGACTGAAAGTCCTGAATAATGCAATCGGACAAGGCATGTCACGTATGCGCAACTACCAACGTCAGCTTATAGCCGAAGGATTAAAGCTGAAGGCTTACCCATTCAGCAAAATCGTAGACGTCGATCATGCCGAAGATATCAAAAAGGCCGAAGATTTTTTAAACAGTTGATAGTTGACAAGTGACAACTAAATAAAAAAGTAATGAGTAAACTAACAATAGCAGGCATCCGCCGGGAAAATCAATTTTCCCCCAACCATATCGGTAACGATGCCGCCATCTTCTCTCTGACCGTCCAACATCTGCGCGATCTGGGATGTGAAGTAAACGAATACATAGAATCAGATCTGATAATCCATAACTTTGAAGAGACAGCCATCTTCAATATGGTCAGAAACTGGACTTCTATCCATAAACTACAGCAGATGGAAGATCAGGGTTATACCGTTATCAACTCCGGCTATGGAATAGAAAACTGTACGCGCGAGAAAATGACCCGCCTGTTAATGTCGAACAACATCTCCCATCCGGCCAGTCTGATCCTTCCCACCGATGAAGACCCGACAGCCGCACTGGAAAATGCCGGATTTTATAACTGCTGGATCAAACGGGGTGACTTTCACGCCATCCACCGGGAAGATGTCACCTATGTGAGGAATCCGGAAGAAGCCAAAACAATCCTGAAAGAATACGCTATCCGTGGAATCAAGACTGCCGTAGTCAACGAACACCTGGTAGGCGACCTGGTTAAGTTCTATGGCGTGACCGGAACTGATTTCTTTTATTGGTTCTACCCCTCCAACCAACATCATAGTAAATTCGGGCTGGAACAGATAAACGGAACGGCCAAAGGCATTCCGTTTGACGATTCAAAGTTGCAGCAACTTTGCAGCCAGGCGGCAGAAGTACTGAACATTCATATTTACGGTGGTGACTGTATTATTTCAGATGACGGATCGATCCGGCTGATCGACTTCAATGACTGGCCCAGTTTTGCTCCCTGCCGGGACGAAGCTGCTCCCCTGATTGCCCGCCGCATCTATAATTTAATCAGCAAGTAATGGAAGAAACAAAAAAGAAACCCGATATAGAGTCTACACTCAAATCCCTGGATACCGAAGAGTTCATCGATATCCACTTCTATCGCCCGATCGGTTATCGTTGGGCGTTATTCTTCAATAAGCTGGGAGTATCCCCCAATGCAATTACCGTAGCCAGTATATTTATAGGTATTGCAGCCGGCATTTGTTTCTATTACCAGAGCCTGACAATAAATATCATCGGTATGTTATTGCTTATCTGGGCAAACTCATACGACAGTGCCGACGGACAGCTGGCCCGCATGACCGGTAAGAAAACACCATTGGGCCGTATTCTGGACGGAACAGCCGGTGACTGCTGGTTTATTGCTATCTATGCCGCCATCTGCCTCCGCCTGACACCGGAATGGGGTATCTGGATCTGGATATTTGCTGCTATCACCGGATTTTTTCACAGCAAACAAGCCGCCATGGCTGATTATTACCGGAATATCCATCTGTTATTCCTGAAAGGAAAAGCCGGAAGCGAACTCTCCCACTCTCCCGCCCTGAAAGAGAAATATAAGACGATGAGTTGGAAAAAAGATTTTATCTATAAACTTTTTGAAACATTTTATATCAACTATACCGTCGGGCAGGAAGCATTGTCGCCGAAGTTTCAGAAAATGATGAACATCATCCGGACCAAGTATCACGATGAAGCTCCGGAATGGTTCCGGAAAGCCTTCCGTGAAAAGAGCCTTCCGATGATGAAATACACGAACATGTTGTCATTCAACACACGTGTCATTGCTTTATTCGTCAGTCTTTTCATCGATATGCCCTGGCTGTATTTCGTATTTGAAATGACGGTATTGAATATCATGCTGGCATATATGATCGTAACACACGAACGTTTCTGTGCCCAATTCACTAAAGAACTCGAATCAAAATCATAAATATATGTTCGAATCAGACAAGATAAAAGGAATCATATTCGATTATGGCGGTACCATCGACAGCAATGGCATGCACTGGGCCGAAGTGATCTGGATGGCTTACCAGGCCGAAGAAGTACCGGTGAGCAAAGAGATCTTCCGGAATGCCTATGTGCACGGCGAACGGACGTTAGGTAAAAATCCGATCGTAAAGCCCCATCACACTTTCCTCGATATGCTGCGCCTGAAGACAGACATACAGATCGAATGGCTCAAAGCCGGCGATTTTATCCCCGAAGCGTATGCCACTCCCGGATTAAAACAGCGGCTGGCCGACTGGTGCTATGCTTATGCACGGAAGTCGATCGACACAGCCCGCCCCATACTGGAGGCATTGTCTCAAAAATACCCGCTGGTACTGGTCTCCAACTTCTACGGAAACATCGAATCTGTACTAAAAGATTTTCATCTGGATACTTATTTTAAATCGATTGTCGAATCAGCAGTTGTCGGTATCCGCAAACCCGATCCGGCTATATTCGGGTTAGGTGTAAAAGAATTATCATTGCCGGCAGAAACGATCGTCGTAATCGGGGATTCTCACGATAAAGACATTATTCCTGCTACGTCTATTGGCTGCAAAACGATCTGGCTGAAAAGTATCGGCTGGAGCGATTACCGGGGAGATGAATCAGCCGACCTGGTTATTACCGATTTCACAGAACTGGAACAGGCATTCAGCCTATAGACTTTCTGACCATCAATAATTCAATAGAAACCTTTCCTAAAATAAAAGTTGCCCTATCTTTGCAAACAAAAAAAGATAGGGCTTTATTATGATAAAGAAATATGCGTTATTACTATTCGTACTATTCACATCGTGTGATCTGATAGATTACCATCCGTATGACGGAAGAATCACGAACAAAGAAGATAAAGATATCAATGAAACGAATATTTTTAAAATCCGGAACGCCTGCCAGGATAAAGACACCATCCGTTTTATCTTTACAGGCGACACCCAGCGCTGGCTGGATGAAACGAATGACTTCGTGAAGCATGTCAACCAACGGGACTCTATCGATTTTGTCATTCACGGAGGTGACCTGACCGATTTTGGTATCAAAAAAGAATATATCTGGCAACATTCAATTTTATCCAAGCTAAAAATACCCTATGTTGCCCTGATCGGCAATCATGATATTATCGGCAACGGGGAATTGGTATACGAGGATATGTACGGTCCTAAAAACTTCTCGTTCAGCGTCGGCCCCTCACAGTATTATGGCGGAGGTGGTGCAATCCGTTTCATCTGCCTGAATACGAATGCGCTTGAATACGATTACTCCATTCCTGTACCCGATTTCTCCTTTATAAAAAGTGAACTGAACGGTACAACAGAAGATGATAAATGCACGATCTTTGTTATGCATGTACCACCCGGAAGCGAGCAATTCAATAACAATGTGGCAGATATCTTCCAGGAAAAGATACGGGAATTTCCCAATCCTCTTTTCTGCCTGCATGCCCACGATCATAACTTTGCCGCCCGCGATCTGTTCGATGACGGGATCATTTATTATTGCTGCGACAATATTGGCAAACGTACTTATTTACTCTTTACCGTAACACCTGATGACTACTCATATGAAATCGTTAAATTTTAAATTACTACTGCTCTTAACCTTGCTTTTTCCGTTTCATATAAATGCTCAGGACAGTATCCCTGCCCCGACTTTGTATGACAGACATATAGAAAGATACACTTCACTATGGGAAAATCTTATCCCCCGGTACAGTAAAATACAATTTGCCGGCTCCATGGGTATGTTCTCTTTCGGCATCGGATGGGACTACTACCGCCATCACTGGGAAACAGACCTTCTCTTCGGGTTTGTTCCCAAAACCACCCGTAACCTGAATGCAGAAAGTTCAAAAAAACGTCACACTATGGCAACATTTACGGCAAAGCAGAATTATATCCCCTGGAGAGTTCCTTTACATAAAAACATTGATTTTGAACCGTTAACGACAGGGTTATACATTAACACCCTGCTTGACAGAGATTTTTGGGTACAAAGCCCTGACAAATATCCTAAAGGCTATTACTTCTTTTCAACAAGAGTACGGACCCACATTTTTCTTGGTGAACGTGTCACCTTTAAATTCAATAATCCGGGAAGATGGCATAAATCAGTCACGCTGTTTTACGAACTCAGTTCATGCGATCTGTATATCCTTAACAAATTTGGAAACAAATATCTGAAGCCGAAAGACTATCTCAGCCTGTCATTTGGCCTGAAGTTTCAGATATTGTGATAAGAAATATTACACTTCCATAAGAGATCACTCATCACTACATTATAATAAATACAAATATTTGTATATGCCATAGACTATATTTGTTATTTTTAACCAGCAACCGCACATTACTTATTGTACTATTTAACACATAAAAACAATCTTCAAAAAAACTGCAAAACAAGAGGCTGAACCACCTTTCACAACATATAATAACAAGCTATATTCCACTGACATACAATAAAAAGTAATGACTAAAAAAAACGATCGTTTTAACTAGTCATTATTTTGTCTATTTTAACAATTGAAACAATTTCTATATAAGTTTTGAAAATTAAAATCTAAATATTTTTTCTTTGTTGTAGATATGAATAAAATGCATACCTTTGCGGTGACTAAAAAAAACGATCGTTTTTGCTAGTCATTGTTTTTCGTGAGCTCACTTCTGTGACTGACGAACTTTGTTGTGTCAATACCTTATAGTTTGTTATGATTTATATATTCATTGCTATTTCTCTACTTATATCAATAGTTCTATCAGCGCTTATTATTCCAAGGATTCTCGTTGTAGCTTTCCGAAAAAAGTTATTCGACATTCCCGACGAACGAAAAGTCCATAGCGGAATAATTCCCCGTCTGGGCGGCATATCATTTGTCCCCACCATCCTATTTTCATTGGCTTTCACCACCGGATTAAGGTATCTTATCGGTTATGAAATCGCCATTGATAGCCTTCATTTCATAGTTCCCGAATTTTATTTCTTAGTCTGTGGCTTAACGTTATTGTATTTATCAGGCATAAAAGATGACTTGGTTGGACTGCGTTACCGAAGCAAATTCGTTGTACAGATCATAGCAGCCTCCCTTATCCCCCTGTCCGGCCTATGGATCAACAACCTGTATGGCCTTTTCGGAATTGAGGAACTGACTCCCTGGCTAGGAATCCCCTTTACAATCCTATTAACTGTATTCATTGTTAATGCGATCAATCTTATTGATGGTATTGATGGATTAGCGTCCGGGTTAAGTAGTATATCACTGTTGACTCTCGGCAGCTTATATATCTATTATGACCAATGGATTTATGCCATGCTCGCTTTTTCTACATTGGGAGTACTACTACCCTTCTTCTATTATAATGTTTTTGGTAATGTAGATCGCTGTAAAAAGATATTTATGGGGGATACAGGTAGTTTGACGCTGGGATATATATTAGCTTTTTTAGCTATCTCCTATACCAATAACAATCCTGAAAGAGCCCCGTATTCAGAGGGAGCTATCGTTATTGCCTTTTCTACTTTAATAGTTCCTATGTTTGATGTGATTCGGGTTATATTGGTGCGTGCCCGAAATCACAAAGGGTTATTTGACGCAGATAGAAATCATATACATCACAAATTTTTGGATATGGGGTTCAGTTCGCGTAAAGCAATGATTTGTATATTGGCAATGGCATTATTATTCAGTATTGCCAACATGGCACTAATAACTTACATCAACAACAATGTCCTGCTCTTTACGGACATTATTACTTGGGTAGGATTGAATCTGTGGTTTGATAGGATTAGGGATAAAAATCAATAAAGAGAAGGTGTTCTGAATATAAATAGCCCAAAGACATTGCTAAAGTGCTCTAATTAACTTTTTGAGTGCTTACGGAAGAAATTCTAAAGGCAAAGAACGCTTAGGATGTAATCGAAGGCATGCGATACGTGGTGGTACATGGATACTATAAAATTATTAGGAAGTCATATAGCTTTTAATCTATAATAAGGTCTAATATATGTCGAAAATTTTAATATCCGGTGGAGCTGGCTTCATCGGTTCTAATTTGTGTGAGTACTTCTTGAACAGAGATAACGAAGTTGTTTGTTTGGACAACTTCTCAACAGGTAAAATGGAAAATATCATACCGTTGATTGAGAAGTTTCCAACAACTTTCAAGTTGATAGTTGGTGACATCCGTAACATCGAAGATTGCCGGATGGCGGTTAAAGGTACGGAATATGTGTTTCATGAAGCAGCACTGGGCTCTGTACCTCGTTCCATCCAAGATCCAGCTACTACAAATGATGTAAATATTGGTGGTTTCTTGAATATGTTAATTGCTTCACGTGAGGTTAAAGTGAAGCGTTTTATTTTTGCCGCATCATCTTCTACTTATGGCGATAGCAGGTCACTTCCCAAAGTGGAAGATGTGATTGGTAAACCGCTGAGTCCATACGCAATCACTAAGCTCGTTGATGAATTATATGCAGATGTATTTGCTCGTACTTATGGTGATATCGAATATGTCGGTTTACGTTATTTTAATGTGTTTGGTCGTCGTCAAGACCCTTTTGGCACTTACGCTGCTGTAATACCATTGTTTGTGAAGAAGCTTATGAATAATGAAGCTCCAAACATCAATGGTGATGGAGAATATTCTCGCGATTTCACTTATATTGATAACGTTATTCAGATGAATGTATTGGCTATGGAGAGCACAAATCCTGATGCAGTTAATCAAATTTACAATACAGCATTTGGAGAGCGTACCACATTGAACGATTTGGTAAAATACCTCAAGGAATTTCTTTCGGAATACGATGCAAGAATTGCCAATATCGAGCCTATTCATGGTCCTAATCGTACAGGAGATATTCCACACTCATTGGCTTGTATTGACAAAGCTAAAAAACTTCTTGGTTATAATCCTCTATTTTCTATGCGTGACGGTTTGAAAGCTGCTTGTAGTTGGTATTGGGAAAATTTGAAATAAAATATTAAAGACAGAATATAGTCATAACACATTTATATCAAAATGGAAAAAGATATTAAGATTTGCGTAATCGGTCTTGGTTATGTAGGCTTGCCTTTGGCACGTTTGTTTTCAACCAAATACAAAACTGTGGGTTTCGACATGAGCCAGTCTCGTGTGAACGCTTTGATGGCTGGTCATGATGCCACACTTGAAGTAAGTGATGAACTTCTTCAAACTGCAATCAACAGCCATGGTTTTGTTTGCACTACGGACATAGAGCAAATTAGAGACTGTAATTTCTATGTAGTGGCTGTGCCTACTCCTGTAGATAAAAATAACAACCCAGACTTAACACCTCTTTACGGTGCAAGTACGACTGTAGGCAAGGTCATCAGCGAGGGTGACATCGTAGTATATGAGTCAACTGTATATCCTGGAGTAACTGAAGATGAGTGTATTCCTGTAATAGAAAAAGTATCAGGTTTGAAGTTAAACGTAAATTTTTTTGCAGGTTATTCTCCTGAACGCATAAATCCGGGTGATAAATTCCATACTGTAGAAAAAATAAAGAAAGTGACTTCAGGTTCTACTCCGGAGATTGGTAAACTTGTTAACGATGTTTATTCATCAGTAATCACAGCCGGAACTCATCTGGCTCCTACTATCAAGGTTGCAGAAGCTGCTAAGGTGATTGAAAATTCACAACGTGATATCAATATCGCTTTTGTGAACGAGTTAGCTAAAATTTTCAATCTCATGGATATTGATACTCAAGCCGTGTTGGAAGCAGCCGGTACAAAATGGAATTTCTTACCTTTCCGTCCGGGTTTGGTAGGTGGACACTGTATTGGTGTAGATCCTTACTATCTTGCACAATGTTCTCAACGTCATGGCTACAATCCTGAGATTATTCTTGCAGGTCGTCGTATGAATGATGGTATGGGAGAATATGTAGCCAATCAGGTTGTCAAATTAATGCTTAAGAAAGGTATTCAAGTTCTTGGCTCTAACATTTTGATTCTGGGTTTCACATTTAAGGAAAACTGTCCTGACTGCCGCAACACAAAAATCGTAGATATTGTAAATGCATTGAAAGAATATCATCTCAATCTTACCATATACGATCCATGGGCTAATCCTGCTGTAGCTATGCATGAGTATGGCATTGAGATTACAAACGAACTTCCTCCTGATAAATATGATGCAGTTATTCTTGGTGTAGCTCACAACGAATTCAAAGAACTCAATGTCAAATTACTTGGAAAAGATAATTTTGTTCTTTATGATGTAAAATGGATTTTACCAAGTGAAGCTACTGATGGCAGGTTGTAATATGCCATTATTCATATGAATGATTTAGAGCAATATCGTTATGATTATAGTGTGGCTAAATTATTTGCCACACTTCTTTTCGTACATTCTTCTAACAACTCGATAAAACAAATTTTCCCCAATTTGTCTCCTTCCATATCTACAGCTATAAGCATAGTGTGTAGCGTTATTTTTATATTCATGTTTCTACATGAATATAAAAGTTTTAAGCCATCTCTTTATGTTAAAATAATTGTATTGGAGATGGTTATCAGTTTTTTATATTTTATTAGTATTATACGTTATCCTACAGCAGAAAAAGAAATAATCGGACGAGCTATATGGACATTAGTTTTTTGTGTTCCCATATTCTGTTTGGTATTACAAATGAAGAATTTAGATATGTTTTTCTGTAAACATGTGAAAATTGCTGTTTACGCTCTTGTAGTGGAAGGTTTTCTGGTTTTTTATTTAACGTTATTTGGAGGGATAGAGACAGAATTACGATATAATATGTCTTTTGGATATATGCTTCTATTTCCTATACTTTTTTTATTTACTGAAAGTAAGAAGAGTAAATTTAATTTATTATTAGCTATTTTACTTACTATAGGAATAATGATTTTAGCTTCAAGAGGACCTCTTTTATTCATTGCTTTATATATCCTAATTTGTTATCTTTTTCATTATAATTTATCAAAAAAAATAATTCTATCAATATTTATATTTTTAGGAGGTGTTATATTCTATTTTTTTGGAGAATCATTACTTCAGGAAGTATCATTTTTTTTTGAGACTATGGGCTTTTACAGCAGAACATTAGATAAAATACTAATGGGGGCAGACGCTTTGGAAAATTTATCTGATAGGGAAATAATTTGGGAAACAACAAAGAATAACATTTGGGAGAAGCCTTATTGGGGATGGGGAATAGCAGGAGACTTATCATATATGGATTCATATCCCCATAACATCACATTAGAAATTTTGTTGCATTATGGTATTTTTGTAGGTTCTATAGTTTTGTTTGTTATATTCTTTTCTATTACAAAGTCTTTATTCGTCACAAAATTTAGAAATCCCGTTTTATTGATATTTTTGTGTTCAGGGTTTGGTCATTTGTTTCTCTCCAGTACATATTTGATTGAATATAAATTCTGGATTTTATTAGGTATATGTTTTTCTATAATGAAGAAAAAGATCATATTTATTCTTGAAAGAAAATGAGTCATAAAGTATTATTTATTTTTCCAAGATTTCATATTGGTGGTGTTTCAAAATCATTGAGTTTTGTCGCTAATGTATGCCACGAACATGGAATGAATGTACATTGTGTTTCTATGTCTACAGAACCGGAAACAATTTATCTTAATAAAGCAATTTATCGCTATACTATAGATTTGCATGAACATAGTAAGGGATTGAAACGGATATTTTACCGGGTCCTGTTTATGATTCGTTTGCGTTATTTAATTCATAAAATACGTCCAAATCTTATTATTGTATACAAACCTGATTTAGTAAAAGCATTGGTATACAATACGGTAGGGCTACATATCCCAATTATTGGGTCTGAACGTGGAAACCCTATAGAATATGGTGAACGTTCTAAACTTTATAAATGGGCTTATAATCACTGTGCAGCAACCGTTTTTCAGACTGAAGCAGCAAGTAATTTTTATAAATTGAAAACAAAGAGCGTTATCATTCCCAATCCTGCTTTTTTTAGATCAAACAATAATAATGAAAGTAGAAGCAGAGATGGATTGAATATAGTTTCAGTTGGTCGTTTGAGTGAAGAGAAAAACTTTGCAGGTCTGATTAAGGCCTTTAATCTATGTAAAGATGAGATAAAAGATAGTAAACTTATAATCTATGGCGATGGACCAGAATTTAATAAACTTCAATCTTTGATAAAAGAGAAAGGATTGGAGAATAGAGTTTTCTTATCCGGATATGTACAAGATTTCACCAAACAAGATGATAATGCAGGTATTTTTGTCCTAAACTCTTTAACTGAAGGTATGCCAAACGCTTTGATTGAAGCCATGATTGCCGGCTACACTTGCATTTCAACCGATTGTCCCATTGGTGGACCGGCATGGTTATCTGATAATGGAAAGCGTGTACGTTTAGTTCCAATCAACGATGACAAAAATCTAAGTAAGGCGTTACGTGAGGTAGTAAATAATCGTGAAGAAGCTCAACTGTTATCAATAAAAGCTCAGGAGATAAAGGAGGTACTTCACCCTACACGTATAGCAGACAAATGGATATCACTCATTAATGAAATTCTAAATGAAAATCAAAGAGCTATTAAGTAAACTATACCACAAATGCATATATTTTATTAAATGCATAAAATGGTATTGTTTCTATAAAAAACAACAAGCAGTCTCCAGGAAGTCTAATTATATTAATGAAAATAAATGGTTCAAGAGTGCAAGAATACTACTTATTGTACCTCATGCGGATGATGAATTGTTGTCTTCATACACATTACTCAGGCATGCACCTAATCTAACTGTTTATTATTGTGGATTTGTAGGTACTAACCCTAATAAGTCAAATATAGTAAGAAGAAAGAAAGAAATTGAAGATTTATGTGAAAAATTGAGTGTTCCCATTATCCATGGAAATGGAGATTGTATGAATTTTGATACTACTATCATAAATGGAAAATATGATATCCTTGTGATTCCATTGATTGTTGATTGGCATTTTGAACATCGTAAAATTAGCTATATGCTCAGCGATGTATTGGCAAACAATAAAATTTTTCCTCAAATCTATTGCTACTCGGTTACAGTACCTAATGAATCAGATGATATCATTAATGTGATTGAATTAACGCAAGAAGAACAGAAACAAAAATACGCATTATTTAAGGAGGTGTATATCTCACAGAAATTTATGCCTTTATATCGCTTCAAGATTAATGAACGGATATATGGTCTACAAGCCGGAATATACGCTGCCGAGATATTTCAGCCATATACATTGAATTTGTGGTTGGAACAAATTGATATTGTAAAGAAAGCAGAAAATAAAGGGGAAATTACGCAAATAATTTCTTCATTAAAGAAAAATCTCTCCAATATGAAAACAATACGCAAGTTGTCCAAAGAGTTTTATCTCTCTTTGAATAAGGATCTTTAAGATGGAACAAGTAGGTAAAGAGCAGGCTATATCTAATTTTTCATGGGGATATATGGGAAAAATGGGGGCTCAAATTATATCTTTTGGAGTAACAATTGTTTTGGCACGATTGATTGCGCCTGCGGATTTTGGTCTTGTTGCAATTGTCGCCATCTTTACTACATTCTTGAATGTATTTGTAGACAGTGGTTTAGGTAGTGCTCTAATTCAAAAAGAAAATGCTGACAACATCGATTTTTCTACCGTATTCTTTTTTAATATAGTTGTCAGTTTGTTGCTTTATATTATTTTGTATATCAGTACTCCTTTTATATCTTCATTTTATGATAATACTCAGCTAACACCATTGCTTAGAGTGGCATCATTTAGTTTAGTGATTACAGGTTTCAGAAGTACCCAAGAAACATTTGTTACTAGGAATTTATTATTCAAGAAGCACTTCACTGCCGTTTTTATAGCCGCTATATGCTCAGCCGTAATTGGTATTATGTTGGCCTATTTAGGATATGGAGCATGGGCTATTGTATTTCAGCAACTATGTAATACAAGTATTAGCACTATTGTCTTATGGTATTTAATTCCCTGGAGACCGAAATTATTATTCTCTATTAATCGTTTAAAAGGATTAATGCCCTTTGGCTTTAAAATATTAGGAGGGTCATTAATGGATACTTTATACAGCGAAATAAGAAGTCTTTTAATAGGTAAAATATATACTCCTTCTGATTTGGCTTTTTATGACAGAGGGAAACAGTTTCCCTATATGATTGTGAGTGGAATAAATGGAGCTCTAAACAGCGTTTTATTCCCTATTATGTCACGTAATCAAGATAATCTCAATAGAGTCAAGCAAATAGTACGAAAGACTATCCGAATAAGTTTGTTCTTTGTTTCATCTATTCTTTGCTTTCTTATATGTGCAGCGGATTCTATGGTGGAGCTCCTTATGACTACCAAATGGTTACCAAGTGTTATATATATACAAGTACTTTGTTTTGACGCGTTATTATGGCCAGTGATAACTATTCATTACAATTCATTTAAGGCTGTAGGGAAAAGTGATCTTTATCTAAAATATGTCACAATAACAAAGATAATAGGTATGTCAATGTTAATTGTATCAATTCCTTTTGGTGTCCTTTATGTTGCAGTAAGTTCAGTATTGTCAATGCTTATTCAATTAATGATGCTTGCGAAGGTAAGCCGTAATAATAATAATTACTTGTATAAAGAACAGTTTAAAGATTTATATAATGGGGTGAAACCTGCAATATTAATTTTTATTGGAATATGGTGGGTAAATGAAACCGATTTAATTCCACTTTTTCGCTTTTTAACACAAGGAATATTGACGTTTGTGATCGTGATTGTCTATGCCCAAAATACTAATCTTGAAAGTTACGAAATAATAAAGGATTTATGGAAAAAAAATAAAAAAAGATGGAAAAAAAAATAGGACTAGTCACATTATATACTAATAATTATGGTTCATGTCTGCAAGCTTTTGCGCTCTATGAAAAAATCAGGCAACTTGGATATAGTCCAAAGTTGATAAAGTATCAGACAAACGATGAGACAGTGAAGAATAGACTGAACCTACTTTTTAAATTACCTCTTACGCAGTTCTTCTCATTAATCATTAACCGCCGACGGATTAATAAGTTGAAATCGGCATACAACAGTTTTAGAAAAAAAAAGTTAGAGTTTACGGGAGAAACTTATTCGCCCTCTTGTGACAAATCTGCTTTAGAAAAAAAATTTGATGTTTTTGTTTGTGGTAGCGATATGATGTGGTGCGAAGCGTTTGAGAAAGATTGGGAGCACTTTTTTCTGCGTTTTACCGATAAGAGCAAACGTATTGCTTATGCTCCTAGTTTTGGTGTGAATCGTATTTCTGAAAAAAATAAAGAGCGATGCAAAACTTATTTATTAGGCTTTGAGCCATCTCGCCTATCATGCAGAGATCTCTCAGGAGTAAAAATGATAAAAGATACTTTTGGTATGGGCTCATATCATGTGGTTGATCCAACGATGCTTTATAGTAAAGAAGATTGGAATAGAATTATTGGCAATAATGAGCGGCTGTATGCAAAGCCATATGTGTTGTTGTATTTGTTCGGTGGCTATCAGGGTGGTAGAAAAGACATTATAAAACAAGTAAAACAATGGGGCATTGGGGAAATTAAGGCTATTGATATCAGAAGTAAATACCGTTTCAAGAACCAGAACATTGGGCCTATGGAGTATGTTCGTGCCTTTCGTGATGCTGAGTACGTTATCACGGATACTTTTCACGGTCTAATGTTTTCATTGATTTTTGAGAAAGCATTTGTAGTTTTGACAAGAAATGATGGAACACACTGGGGAAATTATTCGGATAGAATGACAGCACAGCTTGATATGCTTGGCATTTCAGAACGTTATCATGACATGAACATTTTATTACCTGATTCTTTCAAACAATTGAATTATTCTATTATCATTCCAAAGATAGAAAGTTTGCGTAAAAAGAGTATAGAATATCTTCACACTGCCATTGAGGAAGTCTTAACCCAAACAGAAACATAGGATTATGAATATCTTAGAAATAGGTAAGGACTGCGTAGGATGTGGAAGTTGTGAGCATAGCTGTTCACATAAAGCTATCACTTTACGTCCAGATATGGAAGGTTTTTATTATCCAATCATCGATAATACTCTTTGCGTGGATTGTTCTTTGTGTTATAAAAGTTGCCCGCAGGTATTTCACACCCAAGAATTGGGACATCAGAGAAATATTGTTCAATTCCCCTATAATGTTATAAGCCGTCTAAAGAGATACTATAAGAAAAGTGCATCAGGTGCTGTCTTTGTAACTATTGCGCATAAGTTCCTGCAAAAATACAAAAATGCAGTAGTATGTGGTGCGACTTATAGTGAAGGTCGTATACATCACATCTTGGTTGATAAGATTGGGGATTTATATAAATTACAAGGAAGTAAATATGTACAAAGTCAATTGGATGATGTATATCCTCGTATTAAGAGACATTTAAAGTCTAATCAACCAGTATTATTCAGTGGAACACCTTGTCAAGTAGCCGGATTGTATGCTTATTTGCATAATAGAAATATTGAAAATTTATACACTATGGACATCATTTGCCATGGTGTTCCAAGTCCAAAATTTTTAAAGAAAGACTTGGGTTTGTATGCGGCAAATAATTCAGAAATATCATCTGTACAATTCAGAAAAAAACACCCTTTATTTAAGTCGAGAAGCTTATATTTTTTAACGATAGTCAAGAAACACAAGCCTTGTGTAAGCATGTGTTTCCGAAAAAGTTCTTTGAACTTGAAATTAGATCCCTATTTTTCGCTTTTTAGTAAAGGATGGACATTAAGACGTTCATGTTATCAATGCCATTATTCAAATTTACAGAGAGTTGGAGATATAACCATAGGCGATTGCGATTCACATGTCAACTATCCTTCTTTTCATCCCCATGAAGCTACCAGCGTAGTGATTATAAATACAGTAGCAGGTATAAACTTGTGGGAACGTACGAGTCAGTATTTTGATTTTATTAATCTTGATATTCAAAAAGAAGCCGAAGTGAATGTACCACTTAGAGAAAGTTTTAAATGTCCTCCCGAGCGTGAAACGATTTATGAGGAAATAAACCGACTTCCTATTCAGGAAATCAAAAAACGTTATGCACAGAAGAAAACTATGAGAACAGTTATAAGTGCTTTTTTGATAGACTACTGTCCTCCTATTATAATAAATAAATTTGTGAAGTTAATTCGATAAATTAAGAATATGAAATTTCCCAATAAGTATTTGAGAAACCTAAGGCCCTATAAGTTGGCCTCTCATAAGGTATGGCAAGTAAATCCGGAAGAGCGACAGAAAGTTTTGAAATTAGACTGGAATGAAGCAACAGTACCCCCTACACCACTTGTGAAAGAGATGGTGCAGAAACTGATAGATGAACCTATGTTTTTTAATCTTTACCCATCGACATTCAATGAACATTTGATAGAACTTCTTTCAAAGTATGTTGGTCTTCCTAAAGAGAACTTGCAATATTTTGGCAGTTCGGACTTACTGCATGAGTACATTTGCAAAGTATTCATTAGCGTTGGCGATCCAGTGCTAATACTAGGTCCTTCATATGATAACTTTCGTTTGACTTGCCAAGCTAATGGAGCTAATGTTTATTGGTCTAATTATACTGATGATTTTAAGTTTGATAAAGAGAATTTTGAGTCTGACATTAGAAAGATAGAACCTGCAGTTGTATATATTTGTAATCCTAATAATCCGACTGGTCACGTTCATACAGTAGATTATATCAAGTACTTGCTTGATGAACATTCTGACACTTTATTTTTAATAGACGAAGCTTATCAAGAATTTTCTGGAGTTACTGCTAAAAATTTAGTGTTGGAATATGATAATATATTGATTTCTCGCACCATGAGCAAAGCATTTGCTTTGGCTAATTTTCGTGTTGGTTATCTTATAGCATCGAAAGATAATGTGCAATTCATTAATCGTATTCGCAATCCTAAAAACTTAACAACATTTGCTCAAACTGCAACTATTGCTGCATTAACAGATGTTGAATATATGAATAACTATACTAAAGAAGTGAATCTGGCTAAATGTTGGTTCAAAGAAAAACTTGAAACTCTTTTCTCGAAAAAAATGAAGCCTTATGAAAGTGCGGGTAACTTCATCATGATAGAATTCCCTTCATATAATGAAAAAATGAGTTTACTTCAATTTTTAGCAGAGAACAATATTTTTGTTCGTGATTGTACTCAAGGCTATTCTGTCCGTAAGTGCTTTAGAATTACGATAGGAACAAAAAAGCAGATGGAGATTGTATTAAATGTAATGATGAAATATTATGCTATATAGAGAGAAAGTTGCTTTTTTTGACTTTTGCGAAACTTTAGTTGATTTTCAAACCGCTGACGCATTTTGCGACTATGTCAGAGAAAGAACAAAAAAAACAAAAATGTTTAAAATCGAAAAAAACATAATACTTTTAAAGAAAATATACTTGTTACCTATCCTTCAAAAACTATTTAGAAAGTATGGAAGTATAGAAAAAAAATTAAAAGCTTATGAACTAAAAGGATTCAACTATTCTGATTTAGATGAATATGCTAAAAAATATTATGAAACACGAATTAAACCTCACTTTATTAAAGAATTAACAAATGAGCTCGTTCGCCTAAAAGAGGAAGGATATACAGTTGGTATTGTTTCAGGAGGTTATGGTATTTATCTTAAATATTTTGTGCAAGATTTCAATCTTGATTTTCTTTTATCGAGCAATATTAAGATAGAGAATAATATATGTACTGGTTTTTTAGATGGTCTCGATTGTATGAATGAAAGAAAAATACAATATATCAATAAGCTTTTTCCATCAAAACCAACTTATTCTATTGCATTCTCTGATAGTTTATCAGACATACCTTTATTGCAATATGCAACAGATGGAGTTGTCGTATCTCGAAATAAACATCAAAATTGGGTAGATAATAATAAATTTAAAGAATTAATATGGACATGTTAAGAATGAAAACTTTCGTAAGAAGTCATGTGCTTCCTTACGATTTGGTACATGTATACCTTTGGATTAAGTATTACATTAATACGTGGCACGGACCACTTAAAACGTCATGTAAGAATTATAAAAAAATCTTTGGGATTAATCCTAATTTAAGAACCCCTAAAACATTAAATGAGAAAATTGTATGGCTTAAGCTATATGATCACCGAGATGTTATGCAGAAGTGTAGTGATAAATATCTTAGTCGTCAATTCTTTGTTGATATGTTTGGGGAGGAAGTAAAACAGTATTTGGTTCCATTGCTATACCAAACTCCTAATTGGAGAGATATTACTATGGATATTCTGCCTGATGTACCTTTTATTATTAAACCAACACATTCATCAGGTTCCTATCAAATTATTAAAGATAAAGCTAACGTGAATATTAAAATGTTACGAAGAGCTTGTATGTGGTGGCTTAAATTTGATTATGCTAAATTTGATGGAGAATGGCAGTATGCTTTTAATAACCGAAGTATTATTATAGAGAAACTCCTTCAATGCAAAGACGGTTATATTCCTAACGATTATAAATTGCATTATATAAATGGAGAACTACAATTTGTGTACTGCGCAATAGGTAGAGAAACGACGAATAAAAGAAATATTTATGATGCAAATTGGAATCCTGTTGATTTTACATGGATACCAAAAGAAAAAGACCCATCTACAATAAGAGGTGAAGAAATAGATCCACCAGCTTCTTTTCATTTGATGAAAAAATATGCAGATGAAATTGCGAAATTATTCGATTATGTTCGTGTGGATTTTTATGATGTAGATGGACATATGTATTTTGGAGAAGTGACACTCCATCACGGTGGAGGTCATGATGTATTTACACCTGCCAAATATGACCAACTATTCGGCGAAAAACTACATCTTACTTGTTTTAATACAACAAATAATGGATAAATAGAATTTTGTAAATCTATTGATTATGAAACAGCGAGAAAAAAGAAAGGTGTAAAAAGTTTATTTATGTGGATGCGTTATAACGGCTTTCACGTGTCAGAGAATGAATTGGCTTCATGCGGGTGAAAAGATATCGAGATCTCTTTAGAGTTCTTGAAATCGGAGTTGTTGAGGATTAAGATATTGCTAAATATAGATGAAGTCTGGTGCAGAGTAAAATCAAGTTTAAAGGAGACGGTATGATGCCAGGTAACTATCTCAAAAATTCTTTGGGTGATAATAAATAAGAAGATTCGGGTAATCCACTTCCTTTATTACAATAACGAAAACGATAATAGGGGGGACTTGGCCTATCCAAATGTTTCTGTAAGATTATACAGGAGCGATACAATCAGATGATTACTCGGTCTATAAACACTTGGTAAGGTACAATCCGAATCTAGAACATCTTCAATATTGCGCTGGTCTGATCCGTGAAATGATACACGGGAATTAGGACTATGCAGCTCTCCTTCAAAGAGCTTACTGAGTACAATAGAAAGAAAAATAACTTAAAACAAAAAACGGAGGTCTATTTTGCTGATATATAGCAGAGTAAAAAAATGAAGTGCTTACTAAAAAACAGGAAAGAATGAAAATAATCCATCTTTGTTTAGGTAATTATTTTGTTGATGGTTATGGCTATCAAGAGAATATTATAACGAAAATGCATAAAAGACAAGGTCATGAAGTTCTGATTGTCGCCTCGACAGAAACTATTGTGGATAATTTTAATTTAGGATATGTTGAAAGTAGGAGTTACATCAATGAAGATGGAATTCCTATTCACCGCATCCCTTATATAAATCTCTTTTCTAATATATTGACACATAAATTACGATTTTATAAAGGACTGTATAAAGAGTTGGAATTGTTCACACCAGATATTATATTCATGCACAATTTCCATTTTTTAGGAGTAAAGGATGTTGTAAAGTACATTAAGAGGAATAAAGGAGTGAAATTGTATGTGGACAGCCATGTAGATCCTGGTAATAGTATAAGGAATAAAATATCAAAATATGTATTACATTCTCTCTTATATAAATATGCTGCTAAAATGGTAACCCCTTATGCTTCTAAATTTTATGGAACATTACCATGCAGGACTACTCTATTAAGTGATTTCTATGGAATACCTAAAGACAAAATCGCATTTTTACCAATGGGGGCTGATGATGAATTAGTTTTAAAAGCAAAAGAAAGTGAGCAGAGAAAATTAATCCGTCACAAATATGAAATTAAGAATGATGAATTATTGATTATTTCCGGAGGGCGATTTGATAGAACTAAGACAGAAATTATAGACTTAATGAAAGTTATTCTTGAGTTGAGTAAGAAATATAAATTGAGAATGGTGATTTTTGGCGCATTGGAGAATGGTGATTTTAAGGTTACTTTTGATAAATTATGTGACAATCATATAATACGTCATATAGGATGGATTAAAGGTAATGAATCATATAATTTTTTTGAAGCCGCTGATTTGATGATATTTGCTGGTAGCCATTCCGTATTATGGGAACAGGCTGTAGGACAAGGTAAGCCTTGTATCTTTAAATATATGGAAGGATTTACTCATGTAGATTTAGGAGGAAATTGTTCTTTTTTTAAAGAAAGGTCTCAAGCAGAATATATTCGTGTAATAGAAGAGTTTATTCAAAATTATTCCCACTATGCAGAAGTGGCAAAGGAGAAAGGTTTAATTTATTTTTCATATCAGCAAATAGCAAAGAGAGCTATTGGTTTGTGATTGTTTGTTGTTGTTGCTTATAGTAAAAGATATGTATGATTTTTTTATAGTTGGGTCTGGCTTGTTTGGAGCCACAATGGCTTATACTCTCAAAAATAGAGGATATAAGTGTCTGGTAATTGACAAACGATCTCATATTGGAGGGAATGTTTATACAGAGAATATGAATGGTATAAATGTGCATAAATATGGTGCGCACATTTTCCATACGAATAATAAACGAGTCTGGGATTTCGTGAATTCTTTTGTGGAGTTCAACCGATATACCAATTCACCGATAGCGAACTATAAAGGCCGTTTATTTAACCTACCTTTCAATATGAATACGTTCTATCAAATGTGGGGTGTAACAACTCCAGAAGAGGCGGCTACAAAAATTGAACACCAACGAAATGAGTTTGGTGTTGAAAATCCACAAAATTTGGAAGAACAGGCAATCTCTTTGATAGGAAAAGATATTTACCATACGCTTATCAAAGACTATACCGAAAAACAATGGGGACGTAAATGTACAGAATTACCGGCTTTTATCATCCAACGGCTTCCAGTGCGATTTACTTTCGACAATAATTATTTCAATGATACTTATCAAGGAATCCCGATAGGTGGATACACGAAGATGGTAGAAAGAATGTTGGAAAGTATTGAAGTCCGACTGAATACTGATTATTTTGAGAATAGGAAATATTTTGATTCCATAGCGGATAAGATCATTTACACCAGTGAAATAGATCGATATTTTGATTACTGCTATGGTCATTTGGAATATAGAACGGTAAGTTTTGAGACAAATTTGTTGGAAGGAGTCTCCAATTACCAAGGGAATGCTGTCGTGAATTATACGGACGCAGAGACTCCTTATACCCGTATCATCGAGCATAAACATTTTGAGTTTGGACAACAACCGGATACTGTTATCTCCCAAGAGTATTCAAAGGAATGGCGACCGGGTGATGAACCGTATTATCCTGTGAATGATGATCATAATGGGAAATTATATGCAAAATATAAAGCACTTGCAGATGCACAAACAAAAGTGTTATTTGGAGGTCGTTTAGCTGAATATAAGTATTATGACATGCACCAAGTAATAGAAAAAGCTTTGGTGTTAGCTGAAAAAATTATTAATACTCATTAACATGAAACAAGAACTTGTGTCGATCATCACACCGATGTATAAAGGTGCCGCTTTTGTAGGTGAAACCATAGAAAGTGTATTTGCTCAAAGATACGAAAATTGGGAGATGATAATTGTTGACGATTGCTCACCTGACAATGGTGCAGGTATAAACGAAGTCAAAAAATACACCCAAGACCCACGGGTGAAGCTCATTGAAAGCAAGGAGAATCGGGGTTCATCTGGTGCAAGAAACATCGCGTTGAAAGAAGCAAAGGGGCGCTTCATTGCCTTCCTTGACTCGGATGACATTTGGCATCCTGATTTTTTGGAGAAACAGATGGCTTTCATGGGAAAAAACAATGCTCCTTTAGTTTTTTCTTCCTACCGGAGAATTGACGAGAATACAAAAGAGGAATTGTTGCGCCCCTTCATTGTGCCGGAAAAAGTGTCGTATCGTTCCCTGCTTAAAACTTGCCCGATTTTCCCGTCAACAACGATTTATGATACATCTAAAATCCCTAAAATGTATTTCAATGAAGAGTTGGGTAGTATGCGCGATGATTACGTTTACTGGCTTGCAATGTTCAAAGATATCAAATTTGGATACGGGAATCCAGAAATTCTAGTTGATTATAGAATGCGCAAATCATCTGTTACCGGAAATAAAACCAAAGTAATAAAACCACAATGGAACGCACTTTACAAAGTTGAAAAACTTGGGTTTATTCAAAGTGCATATTACCTATTCTGTTGGGCGTGGATCTCCTATTTCAAATATCGAAAATGAACAGTCAGAACATTGGTTAAAATGTTAGTGTCCATATTTTTGACATCTTGCCCGTTTGCAGGCAAACAGTGACCTAAAAACTCTCTTCCCTCGATTCGTAGGTGCGGAATCGGTTAACTGGTTGGTTATCGATAACATGACAAAGTTAAGTTACCAGAAAAATGGCTATGACATGAAATGTCATCATCTGCCACGAAGGGTTAAATAAGTCTGGATAAATATATAAATAGCGAGTATAAACTTTGAATTTCACTTCTTTGTATGGATTAAATTTCTTATCTTAGTGGAACTAAATCATAAGAATATAGACGAAGAAAAATTTAAAATCCGCAGTTACGGATGGACGGAATTAACACTCTGTCATAACCCGGATCTGCATCCGAACTCAGCATCACGCTTATTGCATCGCTAGGTAGTAAGAAACGAGAAACTGGTCAGAACATTAAAAACTGCCGAAGTCTACGAATAACAACGAAAACAGACACCGAAACAGGTCGGAGTGATTGTTGTTTTTTAGGAAAACTTTGTTAATTGAAAATTTGAAAGTCCCTTATTTCGGAGATAAAAGATATATGTTTTGAAGATAAAATAAGGGACTTTTGAATGTAAAAGATATATCTTTTTTGAGAAAAGAAGATCGATTTAGTTAGTATAGAATGTTGTTTTACAACACAAATATTAAATAATTATGCATAAATCGATCAATAAAAAAAAAGAATGATAAACATGTTCCTGAAGAGTATGTGGCTTTTATGATCGCACTCTTTGCCGGGATGAAGCAAAATGGTCTGTTCGGTGGTTATTCATACAAGAAAATTGCTGAATTTATATATCCGTTTTTCAAATTTAAATATGCAGCGAGTACCATATGCAAAAACATGAAACTATTTGACAAATACTCTGATTATTATACTGAAATACAAGAATTTATAACAAGACTAAAAAATAAAACCAAATCAACCGATAAGAAATAGAATTTATTAATCCGCTGTAAAACAACATTCTAAGAAATACAGAACAGGTTAAATTAGTACTACAATTTAAAGGAATTTATATTTATCTTGCGGAGAGATTAAATGAAGTTAGTTCTTTGTTTTCCTGTAATCTGAAAAAGGTCGGAGACTTATATATCTTTATAAAGAAGTTCTTTCTATATTTATATAGTCTTGCAGACCTTCGGACAAAACAATTTCAGCACACAGACTATACTGCTCATTTTCAAAAGGATAAGAACAACTAACTAATTTCATTTTCGATTTCAGCAATTTTTCAACTTTAAATCGGATTATTGTGAAAAAGATAGAAGCTTTTACTATCATTGATTCAAATTTTTCAGAAATGAAACTTATATCTATATTAATCATTTGGGGAAGTATTTTACTGCTCCCCTTGAACTCTTACGCTCAGATCACGAAAGGACTGAGTTATCAGGCAGAGACTGGAATCAGTTTTAGCGGAGGGGAACATACTCCTTTCTGGCTGACAGCAAATAAACAAGGACTTTCGTCCATTGAGAAGAATAACGGATATCTGCGTGCCGGGATCTTCCGGGAGTTGGAAAACGATAAACGTTTCTCATATGCTTTCGGGGCAGATCTAGCTGTGGCCTATAATTTTACATCGACTTTTGTGGTGCAACAATTGTATGCGGATCTGAAATATCGTTGCCTGGGAGTTAGTGTAGGTAGTAAAGAAAGACACAGTGAATTCAATAATCCGCTTTTAAGTAGTGGTGGCTTGACATTTTCAGGTAATGCCCGTCCGGTTCCGCAGATTCGCGTCGGTATTCCGGAATATACCGTTGTACCGGGAACAAAAGGATGGCTGGCTTTCAAAGGCCATATCGCTTATGGTATGTTTACAGACGATGGCTGGCAGAAGGATTTCGTGGCTCCGGGGAATAAATATACGGAACATGTACTCTATCATTCCAAAGATTTGTATGTGAAGATCGGTAATCGTGAGAAGTTTCCTTTGATTTTGGAAGGAGGCTTGGAAATGGCAGCCCAATTCGGAGGAAATGCATTTATTGGAGATCAAAAGATTGATATGCCGAATGGAATAAAGGATTTCTTTAAAGTGTTTATTCCGAGCGGAGGTGGCAGTGAAACTCCAACAGGGGAACAAACAAATGTTTACGGAAACCATTTAGGTAGCTGGAATTTTTCGTTAACCTGGTATGCTCCGCAGGATTGGACAATCCGTCCTTATTACGAACATTATTTTGAAGATCACTCACAGATGTTCGGGGAATATGGCTGGAAAGATTGCCTAGCGGGAATAGAAATAACGTTTCCCAAGAATCGGGTGATCGGTAGTTTCGTTTACGAATATATCTCAACAAAAGATCAAACGGGAGCTGTCTATTGGGATCATACACCGGAAATACCGGAGCAGGTAAGCGGAACAGATAATTATTATAACCACTATATCTATACCGGATGGCAACATTGGGGAATGGGAATCGGAAACCCTCTTGTCATGTCTCCCATCTATAATAACGACGGAGATATTGTTTTTAAAAGCAATCGGATGCAAGGACATCATTTTGGAATAATGGGTAACCCTTGTGCCGATCTGCAATACCGTATCCTTTTATCCGTTACCCGCAATTGGGGGACCTATGCGTTACCTTTTTATGAAATCAAAAAAAACGGCAATGCTCTAGCCGAGTTAAAATATACGCCTCATCAATTGAAAGGTTGGGATTTTACAGCTTCACTAGGGATAGACAGGGGAGCTATGTTAGGTAAAAGTGCCGGTGGTATGTTAACAATCAGAAAAACAGGATGGATACGATGAAAAGATATACAATAGCTGTGCTGCTGGTACTGATAGTTAGTGCTTGCGGAAAAACACCTATCAACGGTGACCTGGATGGGCGTTGGCAAATAATAAAAATAGAATATACTTCCGGAGAAGAAGAAACACCGGAGCGGGCTTACTACAGTGTGGCTTTGCATACAATCAACCTGATGCAAGTCGGAGGAACAAGTCAAACTGGAAATATGGAATATACCGGAGATTCGCTATTTGTAGTCATGCCGATCAGTACAGTTGAAGATTTATTACCATTTGGCATGAACGGGACGGAACAACACTTCGGTGTCAAAGAATTAACATCGAAGCATCTGGTTTTACAATCAGATTATGCGCGGTTGGAATTCAGAAAGTTTTGATACTGATCTCTCCTAAATCGAAATAATAAAAACAAATAACAATATGAATATCATAATCAGAAATGTATTATTGGGGGGATTGCTATGGCTGGCAGTACCATTGGCGGCACAGGTTCCCCAGGATTTGATTGATAAGGCAAAAGCTGCGGGAATGACAGATGATCAGATACAGCAGGAAATTGCTAAGAGAATGGGACAATCAGGTGCAGGCCAAACAACTTCCAGGGCCTCCGATGCAGTAATTTCTGACCGGGTTATTGCTACTACTCCGGGCAAGGATAGTATCTCTCCGGAAGAGCAACGTAAAAGGAATCTACCGGAAAACGATTTGAAAGAAACTGTTTTCGGACGAGAGATATTTTCTAATAAGAATCTGTCTTTTGAACCGGATCTGAATATTCCGACTCCTAAAAACTATATCCTGTCAGCCGGAGATGAATTGCTGATCAATGTCTGGGGAGATTCGGAACTGAATCTGAAACTGAAGGTTTCTCCCGAAGGGACAATTCTTATCCCTAATCTTGGCCCGGTATCTGTCAGCGGACTGACTATCGAAACTGCCGAAAACCGTATCCGGCAGGAATTGGGACGGATCATGTCTACCCTATCGGGAAATACCGATGGAGCCAATACATTTGTATCTGTCAGTCTAAGTCAGATACGCAGCATCAAAGTCAATATTGTAGGTGAAGTCGTTGCTCCGGGAACCTATACCCTACCCTCTTTTGCCACTCTGTTTAATGCTTTGTATGCGGCAGGTGGAGTGAATGAGATCGGTTCGCTTCGCGGAATCAAAGTATACCGCAACAGTAAGGAAGTTGCAAAATTAGATGTATATGATTATCTCCTGAATGGCAAATACAATACGAATATCCGTTTGGAAGAGAATGATATGGTGATCGTTTCCCCTTACGATCAGCTGGCTGTGGTTCGTGGAAAAGTAAAACGTAACCGCATTTTCGAAATGAAAAAAGGGGAAACTTTACAACAACTATTGAACATGGCCGGAGGTTTTACCGGAGATGCTTATAAGAAAGATGTCCGTATCAAACGAAAAGCCGATAGCCGTTATCAAATAGCGACTGTTACGGAAGATAAATATCCGACCTTTGCGATGATGGATGGCGATTCTTTGTTGGTAGACTCTGTGATTCCTTTTTACGAAAACCGTCTGATAGTGACCGGTGCAGTCTGGCGTCCGGGAGAATATGAGTTGAATGGAACTGTACATACCGTAAAAGGATTGATCAACCAAGCTGCCGGCCTGAAAGGTGATGAGTTTACCGGCCGTGCCCAGATCACCCGTTTAAATCCGGATTTCACAACAACAGTTATAGCCGTAGATATCCGTGGAATCCTGAATGGTACGTCTCCGGATATAGAACTCAAACCAGAAGACATACTAAACATTCCATCCCTGTTTGATCTTCGCGAGCCTTATACGATCAAAGTAAGCGGAGCAGTGAATTATGTAGATACAGTCCTGCCCTACCGAAACAATCTGACGGTGGAAGATGCCATTATGATGGCCGGAGGTTTGAAGGAATCGGCAGCAACGGTCAATGTGGAAGTAGCCAGAAGAATTAAAGATACAAAAACTTACGAAAACAGTAATCGTACGGCAGAAGTGTTCAATTTTGAATTGAATGACAATTTAGGACTGATATCCGTTGATGGCAAAAATAGTAATTCCGTTTTTACCCTTGAACCTTTTGATGAGGTGTATGTGCGTTTCTCACCGGGATATCAGGAACAGCAAGTAGTAAAGGTTGATGGTGAAATTACTTTCTCCGGTGATTACGTATTGGCAGAAAAGAATTCCCGTTTGAGTAATATCATAGCCAAAGCCGGAGGGATAACCCCTGATGCCTATGTAAAAGGAGCAAGCCTGAAACGCCAGTTGACAGAAGATGAGATGCGCCGCTTGGAAACTCTGCTGCAACTGAGTTCTAATAAGCAAAGCCGTGACTCGGTGGCTTTGTCACTGGAAAATATCAAAAATTATTCAGTCGGCATCGATTTGGAAAAAGCATTGGCTAATCCAGGAAGTGCCCACGATGTGGTATTGCGTGACGGGGATGAGCTTTATATTCCTCAATTACAAAGTACAGTTAAGATAAACGGAGCCGTAACCTATCCGAACAGTGTGACTTATACCAAAGGAATGTCTGTAGGAAATTGCCTTTCACAAGCCGGAGGATACAATGATATCGCTCGTAAATATCCAATCGTAATCTATATGAATGGTAAGGTTGCTACAACGAAAAAATGCTTTATCTTCTTCAAACGATATCCAAAGGTAGAACCGGGATGCGAAATCGTTGTTCCGACTAAGACGCAGCGCGATCGTAAAACCAGCCTGGCAGAGGTACTGAGCATAGCCAGTTCAACCACTTCGATGGCTGCGATGGTCACCTCTATTATTAATACAATGAAATAAACCGATAGTATATGGATATGATTCAAATGAACACTCCTGACACAGATAATGCACAGGAGATCGATTTAATAGAATTGGCTAAACGGTTGTGGGGGGAACGTAAATTTATTTTTAAATGTTGCGGAATTGCAGTTGTTGTCGGTCTTGTCGTAGCTTTCAGCATACCGAAAGAATATAGTACAACCGTAAAACTGGCACCCGAAACTTCCGACCCATCCAAAAAGATGGGGAATTTGGGTGGATTGGCTGCAATGGCAGGGATTAACCTGAACAGTACTTCAGGAGCGGATGCCATCTCCCCGGACCTGTATCCGGATGTAGTCAGCAGTATTCCTTTTTTACTGGAGTTATTCCCCGTACAGGTAACAAATGAGAAAGGGGATTACTCTGCATCCTTATATGATTATATGGATGATCACCAGAAAAGTGCGTGGTGGAGTTATGTGATACAGGCTCCGTTTAAACTGTTAGGTGTTGTGAAAGATTTGTTCTCAAAAGAAGAACCGGTAAGTAGTGGAGAATTGACTTCTTTCAGGTTAACAAAGGAACAGGCAGATGTCATAAATGCGTTACAACAACGTATCTCCGCTTCTGTGGATAAAAAGACATCGGTAATCACAGTCTCCGTTCAGATGCAGGACCCGTTGATCTCGGCGAATATCACTCAAATTGTATTGGAAAAACTTCAGGGATACATCACAAATTACCGTACCCAGAAAGTAAAGCAAGACCTTGAATTCACAGAGAAAGTATTCAGCGAAGCCCGTGAGTCCTACTACAAAGCACAACGTGCTTATGCTGCTTTTGAGGATGCCAACAAGAATATCATCTCAGCTAGCTACCGTACGGAACAGGAGCGTCTAAAAAATGAAATGACATTAACCTTCAATGTTTACAATACGCTGGCCCAGAAGTTGGAACAGGATAAACTCCGGGTACAGGAACAGACACCGGTGTATACAATAATACAACCCGCCACTGTCCCTTTAAAAGCGGCCTCTCCCAAGAAACCGCTGATTCTGATCGGATTTGTATTCCTTGCCATATTCAGTGGAATCGGTTATCTGTTTATCAAAGACCTTTTTAACCCCAAAGAGGAAACTGAGGTTTTAGATATTGAATAATTCAATGTCTCTTCGCGATCTTTATCATTCTTACCATTATTTTGTCACAGAAGATTCCGGCTGTCTGCTGGTAGGATTCAGGGAGGATTCCGTTACTTTCATTGTGAAAGAAGTATGGAATAAGGAACCTGTCGGCTTGCCGGAAGTGGATAGGTTATATACTGAAATGCAGCGAGTCGGGGAAATGTGCGACTGCAACCAATTCCGCATCCTGGCTCACGGAGGCTATCTGCCGGAGGCACTTTCCTTTGAACTGCATGGATTAACAGTTTCGGATGAAAGTTATCTGAGAAGTCTGGAGACGGGAAAGCATATTGAACTGTTTTCACATAATGAAGCGGCTTACCGGGCTATTGAGGAAGGATTCAAAACGAACAGGATTGGAGCCGTTGTACAGGCGACCGGAACCGGGAAATCCTATCTGATTGCCCGCTATATCGTCAACCATTCGGAAGACGATATAGTGGTTATCGCTCCCAACGTTACGATCATTGCCGAGATCAAAAAAGCTATCGGCAGGACAATACCGCATGTCGCCTACCGGACTTTCCAGGCATTAGTCCTGAATCGAGGAACAGTGGGTGAACTCAAAGCAGATCATATCATTATCGACGAGTTCCATCATTTCGGAGCGGAGGTATGGGGAAAGGCTGTACAGGAAGTAATAGATAACAATCCGGAGGCCCGTGTACTGGGAATGTCGGCCACTCCGATACGTCCCGAAGAGATGCTCGATACGGTAGAGGTCTATTTCAAGGGAAACCTGTTCCATGAACTGTCTTTGTCTATGGCTTGGTATTATAAGATACTGCCTGTTCCTGTCCTGGTGCAGAGTGTTTTCGATCTGAATAACCAACTGGATAAGGTACAGCGTATGCTGAACAGGAGTGACTGTACTTTAGAAAGGCGCAAGCATATTCAAGACAAGATAGACTTTGCCCGTCTCGACTTTCGAGGCTCGTTGAGTGCATCGGAACTGATCCGGCGTTATCTTCCGAAAGAGGTAAAGAAAATGCTTGTTTTCTGTAAAGACAAGGAAGATCTTCAGCATATGATTCCCGAAGTATCGAACTGGCTCGGGCAGGCTGGCTTTGAAACGGAAACATTCGAGATCCATAACGGACTCAGCAATCGGGAGAATGAAAAGACGTTGCGTCGTTTCCGTAGGGAAACGGGAAAACTGCATGTACTTTTCTCTATAAATATGCTGATCGAAGGATTGCATGTGGAAGGAGTAGATGCCGCCATGTTCCTGCGTCGGACGGAATCGTATGTGGTTGCCTTGCAGCAGCTGGGCCGTTGCCTGAAAGCCGGTTCGGACCGGCATCCGGTGGTGCTAGACTTCGTCAATAACCTTTCGGGCCGTTCTGTTTATGAGGCTATGTCAAGGGAGTTGGCTTATCATCCGGCGATCCGTGCCCCAAAGAGTTTTAAAGGCTTTATGGAGTTTGAGGTGACAGGATTCCTGTCCGATATCCGTGCTCGTGTGGATGATATGCTGGCGGAGTTGGATGCATGGCCGGTGATGTATGAACGTCTGATCGAATATAAGGAACGTGAAGGGCACTGGCCGCAGGCAGCCGAAGGGAAACTGGGAAACTGGTGTAACACCCAGCGGATTGCCCGGAAGAAAGGGACGTTGTCGGAAGATTATATCTTGCAGTTGGACCGGATCGGTTTCGAATGGGAAGTACAGGACAGTCGTTGGATGAACTGCTTTGAAGAACTGAAAGCATTTATGTCCGTAGAACACCGTTGTCCCAAACGCGGTGAAAACAAACTGAATACCTGGTGCAACACCCAACGGCAGGCACGAAAGAAAGGTATCCTTTCCAATGAAAGGATACGGTTGCTCGATTCGATCGGCTTCTGGTGGGAGCAGGATCTGGATTCGCTCTGGACGGAGAACTGGCAGCAGGTACTTGCCTACTACAAAAAACACGAACGTTGGCCCAAAAGCAATGAAGGCAAAGCCGGCAGCTGGTGTAACACCCAGCGTAAGAACCGGAAACAAGGTTTACTTTCGGCTGAACGCATCGCCCGGATGGATGCCGAAGGTTTTATCTGGACTATCGATGATGTCTGGATGGAAAACTATGAAAAACTACAACAATTCTTCTCTGAAAACAACCGCTGGCCAACCGCCCGTGAGAACAAACTCGGCAGTTGGTGTTTCGTACAGCGCAGAGCCTTGAAAAAAGGCGAGCTCCCTCCTATCCGTAAAGATCTTCTGGATAAGATCGCATTCCCCTGGAACTTAAAATAAAAAACGGGAAACTGCCGCTGCAGCCTCCCGCTTTCTAATAAACTACATAAAACACTTAAAAGAACAAACTTCTATTTTAGAACGCAACACCGAAGCGCACTCCCCAGTTGTTTATTCCGTCCATGGAATAAGTCAGGACTTTACTTTTGTTTGTTGCATAATTATAGTAAGCAGCTACGTGCAAACCGAATTTCTTTTCAGGAGTAAAGAAAATATTCATACCGATTTCAGGAGCTACATAGAATCCCCATTGACGGTCGTACACTTTCATTACATTCATATAAGTCGACATTTCACTGTATTCTGCACCTAATTTAGCTGAAACATAAGGTTCAAACTGTCCTTCGCGGGTAAAGCTATAACGGAATGCAGCACCAAAAGGCAACTGGAATAAAGAATGTTGCTGATCAGAAGTGATAGCAGATGTTTCACTTACATTGAGTGTCTGACGGTCAATATATTTATTGTTTGTGTGATAAGAAATAAATGCACCTACTGCAAAATTAGGAACCACATAATAACCGGCTTCACCGTGAGCACCCCAACCGCTTGTCTTGTCGGCAAAGTTATTGCCGAACGGAGAGTTGATATCCCAGTCGATATTGAAATACATATTGTTTACAACCTGGGCGCCAGCCAGTGAAGGAATCGCTAAACAGGCGATAAGTAAAGCGACTAATTTTATTGATTTATTTATCTTTTTCATAAGACTCAAATTTTACTGATTCGCGTTTAATTATTTCCTGATATATGGTGATTGAACAAATGCCTGATCAATTGCACGGATAGATAGCTGAGTATCGATCTTATTTGAACCGGACAATAAGCCTGCCATATATGAAGTCCAGATAACCGGTAACTTTGTATCAGCAGTCTTTGGTGTCGGAGATTTCAGGTCGACCATTTCAGCAAGCAGTGAACCTACACTGTAGCTGTAAACAACAGGGTACGGATAATACCAGTCGTGCCAGTCATAACCCCATGTCGGTCCCCATCCCGGTCTCCAGTAATTAGGTGCCCAATAGCCTGGGTAACCCCACCACCAGTTATTGTTATCATACCAATTTGTAAAATAATTTACATTTTCAACATAAGAAACCTGCAAACCCAGGTCTGCTTCTTCTTTGTCCATTGTGCGAGTGTAACCACGGCTTTCCATGTTACTGATAATTGTGGAAGTGATATCGTCTGCTTCAGTTGCTGTCCAGTACTGAGGCTTCTCGCTGTTGCCAATTACCAGTACACTATCAGGAATGTAGAATGTGGTGAAAGACTTGAAATCGGTCTTACTATCATGATTTGTGTACACCACGAAATCATTATCCAGCTTTGACATATCCGGATCTTTCTGACAAGATGCCAGTAAAAGGATCAACAAGAAAAAAGGAATAATCTTTTTCATCTCATTTTAACGTTTAAAACAGTTTATACTATTATTTGTGCTTATATATAAGTTACCCATGAAACAACAATAAATTAAAAAAGGTTCTCTTCGATGTTATTTTGACTGTGTTAATTAACTTGTTGTAAGACTTCAAAACGCTCGTAAACGATAGTTAAAACGAGAAAAGGCCCGGAATAACTTACGCTATTCCAGGCCTTTCGATTATCTTTTAAAATAAATATTTATTTCAATGTCCCCTGTTGAGCATCCTGTATCATCTTTTCGTTGGCAAGGATCAGGATTTCCACACGGCGGTTCAGTGCACGTCCTTCCGGAGTGTCGTTGCTGGCAACAGGATCGTGAACGCCTTTACCTTCATATTCCATGCGGCGACCGCTTACACCCTGGTCGACCATCATATAGTCGTATACGCTTTTAGCACGTTTTTCCGACAAAGTCTGGTTGTAGTCTACCTTACCGGTGTTATCGGTATAGCCAACGATCTTGATGTCGGTATCCGGATTTTCGTTCAGGCTAACAGCCAATTTACGCAATGCACTACGTGAAGCATCGCTCAGTGTACTTGAATTAGTGGCAAACAGAATACCAGAATCGAAAGTTACTTTCAGGGCTTCACCGTTGTTGATGGTTTCAACAGTCGTTTCAGGAGGAAGAGTAGCTTCCAGTTCCTTCTTCTGTTTATCCATCTTCTTACCGATTAAAGCACCGGCCGTACCACCAACAGCGGCTCCGATAACTGCTCCTAATGCTGTATTACCGGCCAATGCACCGATACCTGCTCCGGCTGCTGCACCACCACCTACTCCGATAGCGGTTCCTTTTGCCGTATTATTCCACGTTCCACAACTTGTAAAGACTACTGCCATACATAGCAGTACCGATAATAGTTTTAAATGTTTCATCTTTTTGCTCTTTTATAAACTTTATATGAATATAACAGTTTATCAATCGAACATGTTGATAGAATCGCAATATTCAAGCTCGCCCTGCACAATAAAGCCTATTGCTTCGGGATCGAATTTGCCAACGCCATCCTTCTGCGCATTCTTTACTACATATTCAATCAATTCATCCTCATCTATTTCAATGTCGGCATCATCGTCAGCATCGTCGTTCAGATAACCGCGTGATTCGTAGAAATCGTAGATCAGGTCTACAATATAATTGATATCGTCATTGCTGAATTTGCCTTTCAATTCCTGGGGAAGATAGTTCTGAATAAATTTTACAGATTCGTCTTCATCGTAAATCAAATCGTCTTTGTCGCTCATAACTTTTTCAGTTTAAATGGTTACATACTTATGCAAAGATATTGCTTTAATTGAGATTTAAAAAGAATTATATGCTATTTGATCAAATCGTCCAAAGCATTGTTTCCTTCCTTCAATATGTTGTCGATGATGCCATGCTTTGTCTGGATTGTCAGATAAGTGGCTTTCAACTTTGTGATGCCTATCATTTCATCTGTAGAAAGTTCGGAACTATACTTATCATATTTTGTTTCGGCAAATTCGATATATTTCTTTTCCGCTTCTTCCCAATCTGCCTTAGAATACTTATCAGCACCAGCCTGTACTTTTTCTACGAACTTCGTGAAGTCCTTTACATACGAATCTTTAGATTCCCCGCAACCGCTTAATGTAAAGAGAGCCATCACAGCAACCATCATCATTAAAAACCTTTTCATATTCTTTTCCTTTTTAGATTAATGTTGCAAATGTAAACAAAAAAGAATGATCCGTTAGCACTTGGGCCTCCAAATAGAAATACAATTTATTAGAGATCAAGCTAAAGCTGCTTTTATAATCGTATCCATATAATCCACTACTGTTATTCTCAATTCCGTTAGGTTCTATTTAAGCATCCCTATTCATTTTCCATGTGGTAAATTGTATATTGTTTCAATTCCGTTAGGTTCTATTTATAGAGTATGGGGAATAGTGACTAGTTCCACAAGACCCCGTTTCAATTCCGTTAGGTTCTATTTATAGTTGACGAAGGCAACGAATATGCCATCGTGCATTATGTTTCAATTCCGTTAGGTTCTATTTATAGAAATGAACAAGACTGCTGTTGTCAAAGTTGTTGAAATGTTTCAATTCCGTTAGATTCTATTTATAGGGGGTCAACTTTTTATTTTTCTCAATGACGCACCACTGTTTCAATTCCGTTAGGTTCTATTTATAGTTAAGCAAGATCATAACCAAGGGAAAGCAATAGAGTAGTTTCAATTCCGTTAGGTTCTATTTATAGTGTTCATATCTATCCATAAGTTCGCCGGTTTTCTCGTTTCAATTCCGTTAGGTTCTATTTATAGGTTGTTGTTCCTTTAAGACGAAAAGCCATATTTCTGTTTCAATTCCGTTAGGTTCTATTTATAGCTGTGCCGACTACATTTAATTGGGTAAGCCAAAAACGGTTTCAATTCCGTTAGGTTCTATTTATAGTATTTGCGGGCGAGAAAGAGATTACCGAATGTAGAGTTTCAATTCCGTTAGGTTCTATTTATAGAAACATGTGGGCCAGGGAAAAAGCCTGTCTTATTATGGTTTCAATTCCGTTAGGTTCTATTTATAGTGGAACAGGCTGGTTAAAGCATCAGACGACCATAGGGTTTCAATTCCGTTAGGTTCTATTTATAGCAAATTGATCTGGTCCCGAATAGATTGTCGTTCCTGAGTTTCAATTCCGTTAGGTTCTATTTATAGAAAGCTGTCAAAGATGTCAAGCCACCTTTGTTTTTGGTTTCAATTCCGTTAGGTTCTATTTATAGATCTCCAGACAATTTGCTGATCACTTCACGTGTCTTCGTTTCAATTCCGTTAGGTTCTATTTATAGACGTTAAAAACTTTGCTTGAATTGACAGCTATTGCAGTTTCAATTCCGTTAGGTTCTATTTATAGGGTGTTGCATATTCGTTCAATGGCCGGGTGTAATCTAGTTTCAATTCCGTTAGGTTCTATTTATAGGAAAAGGGTTTATGAAAGTATATAATTTGAATCAATGTTTCAATTCCGTTAGGTTCTATTTATAGCAGTTCATACTGATGAGACATACCGCCCATTTCTCCTGTTTCAATTCCGTTAGGTTCTATTTATAGAGGATTGTTTGATTCTGTGATAGTTTCTTTATTATAGTTTCAATTCCGTTAGGTTCTATTTATAGCCTTAATTCATCTATTATTGATCGAATCTTATCCAGTTTCAATTCCGTTAGGTTCTATTTATAGACCGCCGCGTACCACTTTTTCGGTTCCGTTACCTTGTGTTTCAATTCCGTTAGGTTCTATTTATAGTTGTGGAAGGATCACAACGCCGGGCGTTTGACGATGTTTCAATTCCGTTAGGTTCTATTTATAGACTTTTCTGGTGATCATTCATATAATCATATAAGGATGTTTCAATTCCGTTAGGTTCTATTTATAGTGGATGGGTAACGGCTATTGGTGCTGTGGCTAGTATGTTTCAATTCCGTTAGGTTCTATTTATAGTCTATGAAATATCGACGGGCTTGTTTACCTTTTTCATGTTTCAATTCCGTTAGGTTCTATTTATAGATGTACGTAAGCGTGGAGTGTATCTATCCCCAGTAGTTTCAATTCCGTTAGGTTCTATTTATAGGATTCAGGCATAAACTTATCTATTACGGATTCTATAGTTTCAATTCCGTTAGGTTCTATTTATAGAGTTTCTGCATGGATATACTTTAATCGATTCTGTTCGTTTCAATTCCGTTAGGTTCTATTTATAGGACTGCGCTGGTCTGTACCCTGTCCGGCCAACTTCAAGTTTCAATTCCGTTAGGTTCTATTTATAGTTCCTTCAGGGTGTAAGCCCAAAGCAGATACTTGTCAGTTTCAATTCCGTTAGGTTCTATTTATAGAAGGTATGTGGTTTCCTACATTGAAAGTTACTGGGTTTCAATTCCGTTAGGTTCTATTTATAGAAGTTTAGCAAGAAATGTGCAAAGTTAGTTAATAGGTTTCAATTCCGTTAGGTTCTATTTATAGAATGATGGATTTATTCGAAATGAATTGAGATTAGCCGGTTTCAATTCCGTTAGGTTCTATTTATAGCTCCACCCTTCAGGTTGTATTTTCGGTCATAAACTGTTTCAATTCCGTTAGGTTCTATTTATAGCAGTTGTTACTTCCGTTTCCCGCTGATCGGATGGAGTTTCAATTCCGTTAGGTTCTATTTATAGCATAGGGAAAAGAAAATACGACAGTAACGGCCTTGTTTCAATTCCGTTAGGTTCTATTTATAGGTAGCAGCAGGAAAAATAAGAACCAAGAATATCCCAGTTTCAATTCCGTTAGGTTCTATTTATAGAATCTCTTGTTCACGGTTACTGAAAGTCATACCTTTGTTTCAATTCCGTTAGGTTCTATTTATAGTAATGTGGTCGGCCAACTTATACCCGCATTGCGTCGTTTCAATTCCGTTAGGTTCTATTTATAGACGGTTACTGAAAGTCATACCTTTTTCATTCATCAATGTTTCAATTCCGTTAGGTTCTATTTATAGTTCACCCTGTTGATATTCCTCATTGTTGCTCATCATGTTTCAATTCCGTTAGGTTCTATTTATAGAATTTGATACCCGGCTGAAATATACGGGCCACTGCGTTTCAATTCCGTTAGGTTCTATTTATAGGTCTGGTTTGAGTATTAAATGATTGTCCACATTCTGGGTTTCAATTCCGTTAGGTTCTATTTATAGCGCGAGGTCTATGGCCTTGACTTTACGAAGACTCATGTTTCAATTCCGTTAGGTTCTATTTATAGTTAGTTTGCTGTTCCGAACTTAAGATTCCTTTCTTCTGTTTCAATTCCGTTAGGTTCTATTTATAGAATCCTATCACCATCATCATAAGGAACCAAATAAAGTTTCAATTCCGTTAGGTTCTATTTATAGATGCAATTTTCGCATTCGGAGATAAAGTTCTGAGTTTGTTTCAATTCCGTTAGGTTCTATTTATAGAAAATGGATGTTTCGCTTATATCCGAAGCTCTCCAGGTTTCAATTCCGTTAGGTTCTATTTATAGCACAGGGTTTGAAACTATGTGAATGTGAGGACACGACGTTTCAATTCCGTTAGGTTCTATTTATAGCTGGCTTGTTGCCGTCTTTCCCTGAATGGCTTCTTCGTTTCAATTCCGTTAGGTTCTATTTATAGCAACGAAGTATTTTGAGTGGGAACAACATGTATTGTGTTTCAATTCCGTTAGGTTCTATTTATAGTCGTTACAAAAACGAGCATTATATACGATAATAAAAGGCTTTTCGCGGCATTCAACTATCATTTTCTATTTACAAAGTTGTCGATCCCCAATCATAGAAAAAAGACAGGGTATCGACAAATTATATTATTGGTTTGATTTTCAATATGTCAAAGAACTTTTTGAAAGATGAATGATTCCTATAAACCCTCTTTTTATCCACAAAAATTTGCATCGACAACTTTTACAAAAATTGATCAATACTAGACCGCTCTTTTCCAATCACTTCCCGCTCCATCCACTTATCCCAACGATTTGAAAAAATAATTAGGCTATCCTCGTCTTTATCCATTATTTCTCCTGCCAGAATTTTCAGTTCTTTTAATTTAACATCGCTCAATTCTCCTTCAAATACAGAGTTTTGAATCCAATTTAAATATTTTCGACAAAGACGAAGCATTTTTGCAACTCTTTTCTCTCCCATATCATATACAAGAATAATATACATCTACCACCACATTTTAAAAGGTTTATATTCTTCCATCCCTAGTAAATGCTTGCTAAGTTTATAACATTCTAATTTAATTAAATGCCTGTAGCTTACATTACGCTTGAGGCTACGATGTTGAATTGTTTCAGACATACGATCTTCAATTGCTTTAACAAAAACTTTTTTCCCAGCCTCGTTTAAAATACATTTATTCAAAGAACTGTTAAAGTGTTTACTTTGCAGTTCTTTTCTATTTAAAACTTTAAAAATTGTACGATCTACAATAATCGGTTTAAATATTTCTGCTAAATCTAAAGCAAGTGAATAACGACGCTCTCCCGGAGTATGCAAATAACTAATCGTAGGATTCAGTTGCGTCTGATGAATAGATCGAAGACAAAAACCATAACACATCATATTTCCAAATGAGATCAAAGCATTAACCTCATTCTTTGGCGGCTGTTTACTTCTTCCATTCATTTGAAAATCATTTAATATCAAATTAAATGATTCATAATAGACCTGGCGGATATTACCTTCCAATCCCATTACCTCTTGTATACTCTGAGTTTGATCTAATTTAGAAGCATAACCTTTCATCTGTTCAATCATCGGTTCCATATCTTTCCCTCTGCGATTATAATATTGAAGATTCTTTATCATATTATATGATGCTCCCTCAATAAATTTTCGTGCCACAACCAAACGTTTAGAACAATCTTCATAATTAGACGTTTGAGCTAATAACATTTTGCCAGATAACAAATAGTCTTTGGGCATAAAAGAACCTGTATAATTTTCATAATAATCAAAAAAATGTACAGCAATATCATTTTGTCCTAAAAAATTAAACAAAGCACTATTTGCCACTAATGATCCAAAAACAAAAAATTCACTTACACCTTCTATAGGTATAAATCTAGGTTGTCCATCGTGTTCAAGACCATTTTCATCTTCTGTCACAGGAACGAACTTCAAGGTATTATCTTTTCTACTGAGTTTACCGGGATTAAATAAATAATAAGTTTTCTTCATATTTCATCCTCCGTAATATAACAAAATTCATAATAACTACAATTTTTACATCGAACACTTTTTACAAGTGGCGGACAATCCCCAGACTGAATAATTCTCTTAATTTCTAATATCATCTGATCAATTTCAGCCACATCATCTAAACTAAGTTCTATTTTATGTGTCTTACGTTCCGTCGGATATTCCAAAATACCTGTTATACCCTCCATTCCATTTTTCAGTAAAACATACATATAATATTTCAATTGCCAAATATGCGTTTGCTCAAATTTAGGAGATTTTTTAGTTTCGTGTATAATCCGATTTTTATGATCATAAAAATCGATCTTAATACCATCTAGCTCTACTTGTTCATAGTTACTGTCACGTTGTAAATAAGTAGAATCCTCAATAAGACGTCCCATAGCCACATCATCCGAAGTGTCTTCAAAACGAATATCATTGGCATGAAGCCACATCCTACGTTTACAATAGAAATAATAAGAAATCAATGTACCTGTTACATGCTGCATTATAATAATAAATTATTTGTTCCTAACTCTAAACCTTTTTCAAATGAATAACTGTTCAAATCATATAAGACACGTATACCCAAATAAGTTTTCCCTCCTCGATAAGCAGGGGTTACCTGATTTCCTTTAGAGTTCAAACGGACATTTATGATTCTATCACTTAAAATTTTAAGTCTGCTATTAATTTCTATCCGAGTCTTTCTATTCTTTTCAAAATCAGTTGTATTTAAAGATTGTGCTGTCAAGTCTGCCAACTCTTCACAACTAAAATCTTCTTCATCTTTTGGAATATAATACTTATACTGCTCACCAAACAGATCATTATCTATTAATTGAAATTGTCCTAAATGTTCAAACTCAGCGTTATTAACACATTCAATCATATTTATTGATTTGTCTCCTTTCTTAAATTCACCTATAGTAAGAGAATCCCGAATAGAAGAAAAGAAATCAGACTGAATAGTATACAACTTATTTTCTTCTACCCCATCAGTAATATGCTCCTTACAAAAATGAAGAAACTGAGCAGCCTCTCCTTTGTAAATTACTTCTGAACTCGCTTTTCCTTGTTCTTTTTTCAATTGGAAGAAATAAACATCTCCCATTTCTGAAAAAGTATTATTCCTATTACATCTTCCGGCACTTTGAATAAGACTTGGCAACGGACATAAATCCCGATATACAACAGGAAAATCAATATCAACACCTGCCTCAATCAATTGAGTAGATACTAAAATAACCTTTTCATTCGCATTCAAAAAGGCTTTTGCCATTTTTATTTTTTCACTCCGATCAGAAGAGGTAAAATGAGTATTTAACAGGATAATATGAGAAAATTCTTCCAGTTTCTCATATAGATCCTTTGTATCACCGATAGTATTCAAAATCACCAGACAAGATTTAGTCTGACTCAAAACATGGTCAATCAAATCCTGTAGCATAAATTTGTCATTATCTATCAAATGTATTTTATAGCGATTAAACGTTTTCTCCGAAAAATATCTTTCAGGAGTTATCAGTTCTATTGGCAGATTATCAGAATACTCTTTAAACAAGAGATAAGGGTCAGCCAATTCATCGGCATAATTCTTTACCGGAAAATCTAACTTGGGCATAGTCGCGGTAGACAATATGGCATATGAGTTATTTATACGGCAAAAAGCTTCCAGCCACGCAGAAAAAAATAGATATAGACGTGGCGGCAATGCTTGCAATTCATCAATGAGAAATATTCGATTTGAAAAATTAGGTAATTTCAATAACGTGGCATTCTTATTACTAACCAGAGTTTCAAAAAATTGAACAAAGGTTGTTATAATAAAAGGATGGTCAAACGAATGTTCAGCAAAATCTTGTTGAAGTATCTTTTGCAAATTTTCCGAAGTCGGATTTACCTCATACATATTCAATGCAGTAACCAATTCTTGGTTATTTGCTTTCGAATTCACAGGCAAATAATCAATTCCATCTTCATCCAATATCCGTTGAACTTGCTCGGTGATAGATAGGAAAGGTAAAGCATATATGATACCCAACTGTCCTTTTTGACGTTGTATTTCTTTAGCAACCGATAATAAGGTATAAGTTTTTCCCGCACCTGTGGGAGCTGTTATAGTGAACACTCTCCCGGATGACAATAAATAGCGAGAAATATTCTTTGTAGCCTCTATCCGAATAGCAGTTCTTAAACAATTTAAATCAGATAAAACTGGTCCTTGATCAAACAGTTGAAACTTCCGGTCCAATGCCAAATTCATCTCTTCAATAGCCTGTGGAATCCTATCCTCAAATTGATACCAAACATTATTTCCGGCATCTCTTTTATCTGCATGTATTAACGATGCAAATCCGAATTGGGTATCCATAAAATACTGCAAAGCTTTTGCACGCCAAAGTCTCAAGTGTAGATATTCTACAAACTTACTCGAATTCTGAAAGTCAGATTCATCATAATCTATTGAAAACTGGTTATGTTCGATTGACAATTGCTTGGATAGAAAGGATGAAAACGGCAACTCATTCTTTTCAACGAACATACCCGCATTTGTTACTTCTTCCAAATTCAGTAAATCCCTGAAATTAGGCAAATCTCCATGATGATGAGAAATCAAAGCGATTACCTGTCGAATTTTAATCTTATAGTCAGCAGCATTTTCAGCCTTAAGCAACTGCCAACAGGCTTCCCGATTTGTCTTTGCAAAATAAACAAATGCAAATACAGACAAATAAGAATGATTTGAATATCTCCCACCATTAATTCCCGCCAGTTTTTTTTGAAAATTAGGATTTATCTTTCCAAAGTCATGAAAAAGAGCAGCTACTTCAGTGATCGATAAAGAAGTATATTTGCGGGATTTTTCAATCACCCCGCAAATATGAACTTCTAATAGCTTATCTACATGAGACCAGTATTTCATATCAGACACCACTGTGTTTCTCCATTAAACAAATAATGTTCACCCCGCACCTTAATTGAATGACCGGCAGATGGATAAACGATTGAAACATAACCTTCCGGTAAATTCCAGAAATCATCATTCTGAAAACAAGGTATCCGGTCAAAACCTATACGTAACGTATTCGCATCCAATTCCTCCGGAATATGTTTGCTTGTAACAAAACCTTTCGTAGAGAACACTCCATCAGCCACATATTCAATTTCACCATCTTCCTCCCATCGAATTTCTGCAGGACAATTGTGCAATCCTAACACAGGATTATAACAAGCTTTTTCCTCCTTGCAATAATCGACAAATGATGTAAACAAGGCTTCCGAACGCTGATTGACAAGGCAAAGTATAACTTCATACTCAGGATTACGAAGAAACTCCATCTGTTTCGGTACTTTATCCCAATCATTCGTCGCACTTCGAAAAGTAAATCCCCACGATTGCTTCTTTACTTCATTTTTCACCTGCACGCCATATTTCAAGTCATCACACAAAACCGGGAACAGATTCCTCATTTCTTCCCGATTCTTACCAAGCACAGCTCCGATCATACCAACCAGTGCCGTCTTTGTTATCAAATCATGAGAAAGCGGATTATTATTGGTCTCAGATCGTCGAAACTGTGCCCAATTTCCTTTTATATTTAATCGAACACCTTTCATGCCTCCAATTATTTTGTGAATATATCGATTGACTTGATTTTCTCATTTCCCAAAGCAAGAAGCGCATTCTTTATAGCCTCTATTTCCGTATAGAAGCGTACTTCATTCACTTTTTCGGAATCTGCCACAGTCTTTAACTTATTAAAATCAAACTGAAAATCAACCATTCCACGTATTTGTTCTTCTTCTTTCTCTGATGTTATCGTTACTAATTTATCGACACCATACAATTTATCATTCGGAGTACGATAAACAATCTGAAGCAACAGCACTGAATTCTGATTGGATTTACTTCGGGTATTTGCATTATTTATACTGTTCCAAAGTGCTTTAAACATTTCCTGCACATCATCATCAGTCAACCCGCTATTCTTTGCCGAATAAGGATTAATCCAACCGTGAATCTGATTAAGAGCATAAGGCACCACTGTTGTCGTACCAATTGCGCCTCCTGACTTATCTGCACTGGATGAAAAGACAGACGTATTTTGATGAATACGCAAATCGATCTTATTCATAGATGGATTAAGAAGAGCAAATTGTACCGGACCTGTAATATTTACAGCTGCATCTTTTTCAGTAGAGATTCCACCGAATAAACGTACATCGATACAATGTTTCATTAAAGACAATGCTTCCTCTTCCAGTCTCTTTTTATCCGGTTTCTCACAATTATATTTCACTCTCAAAGATTTCATTCTGGCAGAAGAACCCGACTCCTTACTCCCTTCAGCAATCTGTGACTTATCATTGAAAACATATACATCATATTTATCTTTCTCTATTTCATTCTGTTGAATAAAATAATCCCGGATAAAACGTTTAATACGAACATCACTTACCAAAATACGTTTTGTTTCATCATCATAACGTTGTTCCCCTGTAAAAGGGTCACCATTAGGTATTGAATAAGTACTATCGTACCAAAAAAGGATTTCTGATTTTTCCTGTTGATTTTCCATTTGTATCTATAATTTAATTAGCATCCGTTATTTCTTCTTCAATGGGTTTTCTCGAATCATAATAACTTTCAAAAAAACCAAGTGAGCAATTATATTTACTATACTTCTCTCCGCCAAAATCTTTAACGATATCTGCAAACTTCATATAGGCTTCTTTTACCCACTTTTTAGTCAAACCATGCATAACCAACTTTTCATTAAGAAAAGCAGCAAACTTTACCAACTCGTCCAACGAAGCTGTCCTCCGGGAAAGATTCCCTACATAAGATTTCTCAAATGATTTAATCGGACAATCTTTCCTCCATGACGCAAACTGTTGAGCCATTATGCCTAGTTGTTTACCTAAAGCATAACTTTTTAAATCTTTAATCATCATAAGCGTATTCTTTTTTTGTATTTTCATTAGAAAATAAAAATCATATTTCAGTAGATTAAAATTTGTATTATCGTTTCGGATATTATATTCCACCTTTTCCAAAAATGCAGGAAGCAAAACAGGATCTTCATAATAAGTATCCGTATAAATCTGAGGCAAAGCTTTCAAAATATGGGACTGGAACTTTTTCTTATCTTTCGTTACATCACCTAACAGATTTTGAAAAGAGTTACGGATCTGATATTGAAAATTCCTGGCATTAGGAAATTCAGTATAAGCCATGTCCTCTATCTCGCGTCTACATTCAATAATTCGCGCATGAACCCTTCTTAAGAGAGATTTTTGTACGTCTGAAAATTCTATCAAGTCAGAGAAAACACCAGCCGGAGAAGCCGGAACATTCGTAAAAATGATATCAAATTTAACAGAATCATCAAAATCATTTTTCAATAAACCTTCAAAGGATGAATCACATGAATCTTCCTCATCTACGAATGTCATATCGGCTTCTTTCCTACCCTCCTGCTCCAATGTTCTTTTATCTCGTTCAAAAAAGTAAACGACCATATCGGATGTCAGTTGCTTTGAATGCGGCAAAGCTATTATACCTATTCCACCTATACGCATCAATGGTTTCTCTGCTGCGTTTCCCGCATACATCAAACTAATGATATCATCACGTGTAAACAAACGATTCTTATACCCTGTTTCTCCAAAGCCGGGGGTAACACCACCCAGCGTTTTATATAGATACTTGTCCAACATAACCTTATCGGTATCCGGAAGGGATTTTACAAGACTCTCTGTCAGGATAATATCTATATTATCAACTATACCATCCATATCCTGCCAACTTTTCCCGTCGAAGTTAAAATGTAGCACAACGGATGTCTGATTTTTAAGAAATTGTTCAATAGATTCAGCTTTTCTCCTGAATTCGGAGCGAAATTTCTGAATAAAAGGATTCTCCATACGGCTTGCAGCATCCTCACTCAACCAGAAAGAGGATTTCTTTTCCACAATTCCATTTTTTTCTTTATCAGCCCATGTTCCATACATCCTATAGTTACCCCCCTCTATCAGCATTCCTTTTTTATCTTCATAGCAAGAATATACCAAATCTCCTAACAGATAACGCTTAGAAGAATCTTTTTTTGATGTCTTGAAATTCAAATAATAAATAGATTTAATCTTATCCTCATCTATGATACGTGCCATAGAATCGAAGTCAAGAAAGAAACTATTTCCATTATCAATAATATTTACTTCATAGAATGTAGTAGTGATGGTATTACCATCTTTATCTTTCTTCTTTTCTAATGCTTTCACATCGTTTATCGCCCAATTTATCTGATCATGGTATTTCCACGCATCTCTTGTTTCACGATAAAATTGACCTATTTTTATTACTGTATCTAAGCTCATAATATATTACTTTAAGGATGATTTATCTATTTTCTCTACCATTCCAAAACCTGAACTACCTTTTTCAGCGATCCCGGATTCATACATTATATTCATTAATTCTTTTGGAGCCTTCATTCTAAATTCACAAAGAAAGCCTTTCACCCTTGTTTGTTGAGGGGTATCTGCTTTTATTGTTATTAATTTAGACTTAAGAACATTCGTCACAGTAAAATCGTAATTTAATATCCCTTGATACGGCTTTCCATAATAAGCAACATACCGATTAAGAAGACTCATTAAAATAGCTCCTTTCGCATAAGGATCTACCGGAGAAAGATATACCGTTTTATCATTTTCCTCTCGACGGGAAATACACATCGGAGATAAAGTTCTAAAATCAGCCTCCTCTTCACAGTCTAAAGCTGGTAACATCTCGACACTCTGTACTTTGAATTGAACAACATTCTGTCTATTTCCCAGTTGGAATGTCTGTTCCATAAAGATACCTTGAATAAACTGCCGTGTTGATTTTTCAGGAAGAAAAGATATATACCATTCTACAGTATCACTATTTATATGTAGGCATCCATGCTCCTTATCTAACCAGCGAGAAGGTATAATCAAAGATGAGTAAGTGAACAGCTTGAATTGTTTTCCATCTAGTTCAAATCCATTATCATGTAACCAGTTTGCATAAGATTCACTTGACAATGAAAGAATCTTATAGATAACAGCCATTTGCTCGTATTGGTAGTTAAAAGGTAAGCGATTTCCGTATTTTTTGTCGATTTGTAATACTAGTTTAAATCTCATTGCATTTTCTTTTTATTGGTCGTAAAGCTAAGAAATAAACATACCCAACATTCAAAATTCCACATGTTAAGAAACACAAAGGGGGTGTGTCAAAACTAAGGCACATCTCCTTTTTTATCTTAAAATAGTCGTTCCTCTTTTTTTTGTCTATGCGACTATTTTTTCAGTAATTAGGTAATAAGGCTTAATATTCGTCGTATGTTGAGTCACACGTGGTCTGATAAAGATAAATATAGTGTGTGCACTCCTTCTCTTTCCTGCTTTTAGTAGTTTTGTACACATCTTTTTGATATTAAAAGCTATAGCAAAGAAGGCAAAGTCCATAGTCACCTTGTCTTCTCCCCCATGCCGGAACCTTCTGTATGCCATGTTGTGTTTCATTTGTCCAAAAACTGCTTCCGGTTGGCTCTGGACTCAATCTTGGTACCGTCGATATACTCTACGTCAAGGCTGATGAAACCTTTGTCGGCAAGGACAAGAACCAACTGCGTAAATACATTATTTATCTCTTCTTTTACACGATT